>NZ_PUWT01000004.1:0-103335 GCF_002968995.1 Photorhabdus hindustanensis | reverse complement strand
CGGCTTTGTCGGCGCCGCTTACGCCAGTATCGGCGCCGCTATCGGGCAATACGGACAGAATAAAGGCGCCATTATTGAAGGCTCCCCCAATGTCTTTTTTGAAGGCAAACCGGTCGCCCGGGTCGGGGACAAAATTGTATGCAGCGACCACCCCGGCCCGGTAGTGATTGCCGAAGGCGCCAAAACCGTGTTTGCCAACGGCAAACCCATTGCCCGGCTGGGCCACCGCACCACCTGCGACGCCAATATCAACAGCGGCGCGGCGTCCATCGCCCTCACCCAGGAGACCGAAGGCGTCTATGACATCATGGTCAGCAGCGACCGGGCCTTACGCTGGGCCGTGGTGCTGGCCGGCCTCCTCCCCCTGCCCAGAGGGAACAAAAACCGCCTGCATGAAGCGCCCACCCCGTCGGTGAAAAAAACCGGCTGTGACAGTCAGCTCTGTCATAAAGCCGGGGAGCCGGTAGACGTGGCGACCGGCGACTTCCTACAGGTCTGGCCGGTGCTGGCCCTGCCGGGGGTACTGCCGCTGACTCTCAACCGGACTTACCGCTCCACCGCCGCCCTGTCCGGGCTGTTCGGCCCCAAATGGGCCGATGACTGGTCGCAGCACCTGCGCCGCGACGGCGAGGAAACCCACTTCACTGATGGCGAAGGGGTGATTTACACTTTCCACACCCCGGCGGAAAACGTCTTCTCGGTTAACCTCCATGCCGGGCATTATCTGCTCTACGGCCGGCGCGACGGCGAACTGCGCCTGTTCAACCGCCGCACCCAGCAGATACTGAGCTTTGCCGAGGTTCAGGGGGATAAACGCCGCCTGTCCATGATTGAAGACCGCAACGGCAACCAGACGGTTTTTCATTATGATGAACAGCAGCGCCTGACCCGCCTGGTCCATGCCGACACCACGACCCTGGCGCTGCACTACGAACACCGGCAACTTACGGCCATTGACTGGTTACACGCGGAACAACGCCAGCGACTGGTCACCTGCCGCTATGATAACCCGGGGTATCTGGCGGAATGCGACGCCTTTCAGTTTCACCACCTGTGGCATGAATACAGTCCGCAGGGGAACCTGACCCGCTGGCACGACACCGATAAAACCGATGTCACGATTCACTATGATAACGCAGGCCGGGTGACGGCCACCACCACCCCGCAGGGGTACTGGCAGGACCGTTTTGAATATGATGACGACCATCACATCACCACCTATTTCGATGCCGAAGGCGGCTGCACCCGCTACCACTATAACGCCGACGGCCTGGTGACCCGCCAGGTCGACCCGCTCGGCCATGAAACCCGGACCGAATGGGATTTCAGTTGCAAAACCGCCGAAACCGACCCGCTGGGCCGGACCACCGCGTATGAGTACAGCCCTTACGGCGAGCTGACCGCCTTGCTGTCACCCACCGGGGACCTCACCGCTTACGATTACGATGAATACGGCCAGCTCACCCAGGTCACTCAGCCGGATGGGGCCTGCTGGCGGCTGCATTACAGCGAACAGGGCAACCTGGCCTCGGTTATCGACCCTCAGGGACGGGTTGAAGAGACCCGTTACGGCCCGCGTGGGGAAATCCTGCGCCAGGTCTTGCCCGACGGCCGCACCTGGCGCTACGGCTATGAACGCCAGCAGCTCAGTGAAATTCGGGCCCCGGACGACACCCTGACCCGGTTTGACATTGACGGCCTGGGCCGGCTGCTTCAGATTACCGACGCGTTACATCAGCAGACTCACTATCGCCACAGCCCGTTTCACGCCAGTCCGGCGGGCAGCGTCAGCGAGATTCAGCTGCCGGACGGCCTCCGCCAGACGATTGACTACGACAGCGAGCGCCGGGTCTCGGCGGTGACTGACGGAGAAGGCCGGACCACCCGCTACACCTATGATGCCTTTGACCGGCTCAGCCGCCTCACCCGCCCGGATGGCTCGGCCCTGACTTTTGGCTATGACCGGCTGACCCGCCTGCAAACCGTAACCAACGAAACCGGTGAAACTTACCACTACACCCGTGACCCGGCCGGCCGGGTTATCAGCGAAACCGATTTTACCGGCCGGACCATTCATTATCAGTATGATGCCGCCGGGCGCCGCCTCACCGCCCGTTACCCCCATCACCAGCTGCTGCGCTGGTGCTACACCGACGACGACCGCATTACCCGCCAGGAAGCGTGGCAGGAAGAGGACGACCGGTGCACGTTATGCTCAGTCACCAGCTACGACCACGACGCGCAGGGACGACTGATACGGGCCGCCAACCCGGACGCGGTGGTGGCGTTTGAATACGATGAGGCCGGCCGCCTGACCCGGGAGACGATTAACGGACGCGCCGTCAGCCATCAGTGGGACCCGATAAGCGGCCTGCCCACCGGATACCGGGCGGACACCCTGCCCGCGGTCAGCTGGTACTACGGCCTCAACGGCCGGCTGATGCAGTGGCAGCTGGACGGCCATGCCCCGTTGCAGATGCGGCATGACGGGCTGGGCCGGGAAACCGAGCGGGAAAGCGCCGCCGGTTTTATCCAGTCACACGCTTACACTCCAATCGGGCTGCTGGCCCATCAGACCGCCGGACGCAGCTCCGACTGGTTCAAACAGACCCTGTACGAGGCCGACCCGCATTTCCCGCCGCGGGGCAGCGCAGTGACCCGCCACTGGCATTACACCCCGGCCTACAACGTGGCCTGCCTGGAAGACACCCGCTGGGACGAGACGCGCTACGGCTACAATGTGAATGACCAGGTGGTGACCGCCCAGTTTGGCGGAATGCGGGCCTGTGATGAACTGTTTGTGTACGACGCCGGCCAGCACCTGCATTACCAAAAACGGGTGCCGGAACGGCTCAGTGAAGACCTGCGCCAGAGCTACCACACCCAGCAGGCGGGGCGGGTGATTCAGCACGGCGCTTGCGCTTATCGCTACGATGAAAACGGGCGGCGGACAGAGAAAACCGAACAGCGACGGGGGTACCGGCCGCGGACCTGGCGCTACCGCTGGGACGCGCAGGACCGGCTGACCGGGTTTATCAGCCCGGAAGGGGTGCGCTGGCGCTATGGCTATGATGCCTTCGGGCGACGGATTAGCAAGCGGAAGGAAACAGACACCGCCGGACCGCCAGTGAAGCCGACCGCGATAATCGGCTATGATTACCTGTGGAGCGGGGAGCAGCTGATTGAAGAAACGCCGGTGTATGCGGATGGCACTGTCGGGTATGAACAGAGCATTCACTGGCTGTATGAGCCGGGCACCCTGACCCCTTCGGCCCGGTTTGAAAAAGGCCAGCTATACTATGTGGTGAGCGATCACCAGGGGACCGTGCGAGAAATTCTGACCGAAAAAGGGGAGCTGATCTGGGCCGGCCGGTTACTCACCTGGGGCGAGCCGGAATGCTGGCCGGTGCTGACGGTCAATGACCCGCGGAACCTGACGTGTAACCTCCGGTTCGTCGGCCAATATGAAGACACGGAGAGCGGTTTATTTTATAATCGGCACCGGTATTACGAGAGTGAAACAGGCCAGTACTTATCGGCAGATCCGCTGAATCTTAGTGGCGGATTTAACCCGTACGGCTATGTCCATGATCCGGTCAATTGGGTTGACCCGTTCGGGTTAGCAGCTTGTTCAACACAAAAATATGAAGTTAGTTCATTCGATGATTTACAGAGACGTTCTAAGGTGGGTGATAAATTAGATATCCACCATGCGGCTCAAAAACATCCTGCGGGGCAAGTAATTACTGGTTATGATCCTAAAGTAGCTCCATCAATAGCTCTCCCTAGAGGAGAACATAAACTGATTCCTACAATGAAAGGACCATATACGGGATCGGCTAGAGATTTATTGGCAAAAGATATTAGAGACTTGCGCAATTATACTAATGCTCCTCCTTCAGCAATAAAAGATTTGCACAATTTAAATAAAGAAATGTATCCAGAAGCCTTCACTAAAATAAGGTAATAAGATGAATTCTCAACTATTTGTAGATATATTAAAGCTTGTAGTAAGAGATGCTGCTATCGAAGACACTATCTCAATACTTGAATCTCCCCCAGGTAGGAAACCACAAAGGGAACTAATTGAACTATCTGATTTTTATAATGAAAAATCGAAGGAAGAGAAAGAGATAATCAATAAAATAATAAGAATAGTAGCTGATAATACATTGTTCGGTATTCTTTGTGTTATTGATGGTGTACGTGCAATAGAAAATGATGAAAATAAAGGTGAGCTAATATTGACCTATAAAAAGGAAAGTATAGTTAACTTAAATAAAAATAGTAATCTGCACGATATATATAATGCTAGTTAATTAATAAAGCCGGAAGATCCCCGAGATCTTCCGGCTTTATTATGATCTACCGTGGCGCATACCCACGGTAAGTACCGATCGAAGCTTACCGATGGCATCCTTAATCGTAAGCGATGAGATGGGTGAGTGCTTCCTGTTTTCAACGATAAGAAAACAAAATTACTTTCCCGTTGATTTCACTCGTTCAATGTTGGCGCCAAGTCCGCGCAACTTATCTTCGATATGTTCATAACCCCGGTCAATATGATAAATACGGTCAACAACCGTCACGCCTTCCGCAATACAACCCGCCAGAACCAGACTTGCTGATGCGCGTAAATCCGTCGCCATGACCTGAGCACCAGATAATTTTTTAACACCATGACAAAGCACGGTATTACTTTCAATTTCCGCATGCGCCCCCATCCGAATTAATTCAGGGATATGCATGAAACGGTTTTCGAAAATAGTTTCGGTGATCATCCCAGCACCTTCCGCAACCAAATTCAGTAAGCTGAACTGTGCCTGCATGTCGGTCGGGAAACCTGGGTGCGGAGCAGTACGTAATGTCACCGCTTTAGGGCGTTTACCGTGCATATCGAGGCTTATCCAATCTTTACCAATTTCAATATCAGCACCCGCCTCACGTAATTTAGCCAATACCGCATCCAGCGTATTAGGCTGAGCATGACGGCAAACCACTTTGCCACCGGATATCGCCGCCGCAACAAGAAATGTCCCCGTTTCAATCCGATCAGGTAGTACACGATATACACCACCACCTAGACGTTCTACGCCTTCAATGGTGATATGGTCTGTGCCCGCCCCTGTAATTTTTGCACCCAAGGTATTGAGGAAATTAGCCGTATCTTCGATTTCAGGTTCACGTGCTGCGTTCTCAATAACTGTTGTCCCTTCTGCCAACGTTGCCGCGGTCATAATCGTGACTGTCGCTCCAACGCTGACTTTATCCATCACAATGCAAGCCCCTTTCAGACGTCCATTAACGGAAGCCTTGACGTAGCCCTCTTCCAGAACAATTTCAGCACCTAACTGCTCCAAGCCACTGATATGCAGATCAACCGGGCGAGCGCCAATCGCACAACCACCCGGCAAAGAAACTTGTCCCTGACCAAAACGCGCCACCAAAGGACCTAACGCCCAAATAGATGCACGCATGGTTTTCACTAGCTCGTAAGGCGCACAATATTGATTCACACTGCGAGCATCCACAAATACAGAACCATTACGTTCAACTTTGGTCCCAAGGCGATTCAATAATTTGATAGTGGTATCAATATCTTTCAATTCTGGAACATTTTGCAACTCAACAGGCTCTTCAGCCAACAACGCGGCGAACAGGATTGGCAATGCAGCATTTTTTGCCCCGGAAATAGTAACCTCACCCGACAGACGAGTGGGCCCTTTCACACGAAATTTATCCATCTGTGACGACTCTCTTTATATAATTTGCTGTTCGCGGCGAGGCAAACAACATTAAAAACCGTTGAGCTTGCGATCCCGTTTCCAATCATCCGGCGTATAGGCTTTAATTGACAAGGCATGAATACGATTATCAGCAATGTATTCCATTAAAGGCGCATAAACAGCTTGCTGCTGTTTTACCCGACTCATACCGGCAAACATTTCACCAACCACAATAACCTGGAAATGGCTGCCATCTCCGTTAACGATGACTTCATCCAGTGCTAATTTATCCATCAGCACTTGCTTAATCTCATTAGTATCCATAATTGCTCAATGTTCTGTAGTTAGAAATGATAGTCAGCCGTCTATCCTAATAGAATCCTGCTTATTCTTAAACTATGAAAACGCCCTTGTAACATTTCTGCTTACAAGGGCGCTGATTGTACAGATAATTAATGAGATTATCGGTTAGCTATCCATGATTATGTCTTGCAGATCATAGAGCGTAATCAGGGTGTTAAGCCGTTCATCAATGCCAGAAAAGCGCAATTTATCCCCTCTCTTTTGCATATGATGTTTGAAACGAACTAAAAGAGCTAACCCGGTAGAATCCACATATTCAAGTTGTGACACATTGATGCTGTCAATATCAGCCAATAATTTCTCTTTTTGCTGCCAGAGAGGAAGCAAACTATCACGATCCAAAGTGCCCTTGAGAATCAATGTTTGCCCTGTTTTTTCCCAGATCAGACTCTCACCCATCTTATTTTTTCTCTTCCAGTGTGATTGGCTGTCGGGCGCTGATTTTAAGCTGCTTAGTCAGGCCCTCAACACCTTGCTGACGCAAGATAGAAGCCCATTCACCCTGTTTAGTTGTAATCATACTGACGCCTTCAGCAATCATATCGAATGCCTGCCAGTGACCAGTTTTGCTGTTTTTGCGCCACTGGAAATCAAGACGGACAGGAGGACGGCCATTCGGATCGATAATATTGACACGAATAGCAACAACATCGCTGTCCCCCAACGGTTTTTCAGTGTCAATCTGGTAAGTTTGATTGTGATACATTGCCAGAGCCTGCCCATAAGCCTGTTCTAGATAAGATTCAAATGCAGCAAAATAAGCCTTGCGCTGCTCTGGAGTTGTATCTTTATAGTATTTCCCCAGAACTAATGCGCCGGCATATTTGATGTGGACATAGGGCAGTAGTTCTTCTTTCACTACTTGACGCAGATAATCTGGATTTTGACGAATTTGTGATTGGCTATTTTTCAAACGAGTGAAAGTCTTTTCCGCCGCTTCCTGCATCAGCTTATAAGGATTCGTCTGATCAACCGCGCTCGCTAATGGCGCAATAACCAATAGCGCCACCATTAATAATCTCTTCAACATAATCGGTTCCTCTTAATGATATTCAGTTGCTGGCTAGGGTGTCGGCGTGTGCTCTGCCCCACTTTGGGCATTATCGCCACTCTTATACAAGAACTGGCCGATAAGATCCTCAAGTACCATTGCTGATTTGGTATCCTGTACGCGATCACCTTCTTTCAGAATACGGGTGTCCATATCGGGATCTTCAAACCCTATATTCAGGGCAATATATTGTTCACCTAATAGGCCAGAGGTACGGATGGAAAGAGAACTGGTATCAGGGATACTGTCATACTGCTTCATAATATCCAGTGCCACTTGCGGCGTATAAGTCTTTTCATCAAGAGAGATACTTGCAACTCGGCCAATCACCACCCCCCCAATTTTTACCGGGGAACGCACTTTCAGACCACCGATATTGTCAAAAGTTGCGTATAAACGGTAAGTTGGCTGGTTGCCTACCGATTTAATGTCTGCCACTTTTAGGCATAAAAAGACGATTGCAGCCAGTGCAATCAAGACAAAAAATCCAACCCAAATTTCACTTTTCTTGCTTTGCATTGACTTAGTTCCCGAACATGAGTGCTGTCAGCACAAAATCCAAACCTAAAACTGCTAACGATGCATGAACCACCGTTCTGGTCGTTGCTCGGCTGATCCCTTCCGAAGTAGGGATCGCATCATAACCATTGAATAGAGCGATCCAAGTCACAGTAATGGCGAAAACGACACTTTTAATAAAACAATTCAGCAAATCTTTCTGCCACTCGATAGCAGACTGCATTGAAGACCAGAAGAAGCCACTGTCAATCCCCTTCCAATCAACACCAACTACCGCTCCTCCCCAAATGCCTACCGCCACAAAAATCAAGGATAATAGCGGCATACTGATAAACCCTGCCCAGAAACGGGGAGCTATCACTCGCCGTAGTGGATCTACCGCCATCATCTCCAGGCTGGAAATTTGTTCCGTGGCTTTCATCAAGCCGATTTCTGCGGTTAAGGCTGATCCGGCACGACCAGCAAACAACAGTGCCGTGACCACCGGCCCCAATTCACGCAACAGAGATATCGCCACCATCATACCAAGACTGGCTTCCGCGCTGTATGTTGTCAGTACCAGATACCCCTGTAGGCCAAGCACCATGCCAATAAACAGCCCTGAAACGATAATAATCAACAATGACCGAACACCCACGCTGTAAAGTTGCTGTCGGAGTAACGGCCATTGTTTGGCGGGTTCTGGCCTGCCAATTATCGCGCGGAAAAACATAAAACCAGCACGACCAAAAGAGGCAAATACCTCAATGGCCCGTCGGCCAAGTGCCGCCAGCGCCTGTGTTAACATTAACATCCCATTATCCTAATAACTCAGTTTTATAATCCCCGGCCGGGAAACGGAAAGGTACCGGCCCGTCAGCAATACCATCAAGAAATTGCCGTACTCGTCTATCAGAATTAGACCGCAACTGCTGCGCAGTACCCTCAGCAATAATCTGTTGTTCAGCGATAATATAAGCGTAATCCGCAATGCTCAGAACTTCCGGTACATCGTGAGAAACCACCACACAAGTCACACCAAGCGCCTTATTCAGCTCATCAATCAACTTCACCAAAACCCCCATCGTAATCGGGTCCTGGCCAACAAAAGGCTCATCAAACATAATCAGATCAGGATCAAGTGCAATCGCACGAGCCAGAGCCGCACGCCTTGCCATACCACCGGAAAGTTCGGAAGGCATCAAATTCGCGGCGCCACGTAACCCTACCGCCTCTAATTTCATCATTACAGTAGTCTGTATAATTTCCTCAGGCAGGTTCGTATGTTCACGCAGCGGAAAAGCGACGTTCTCAAAGACACTGAGATCAGTGAATAATGCCCCAGATTGAAACAGCATACTCATCTTCTTGCGAGCAACATACAGGCGCGAACGGGATAAAGCAGGAATATTGTCGCCATCAAACCAGATTTCTCCGCGTTCAGGACGTAACTGACCGCCAATCAATCGTAATAGTGTCGTTTTCCCTATCCCAGAAGGCCCCATAATTGCAGTGACTTTCCCTCTAGGCACAACTAGATTAATATCAGCAAAAATCGAACGGCTACCACGGGTAAAATGCATACCACGGATCTCGATGAGATTTGCTGTCTGTTGGTTCATTATTGATAGCCCTTAACGGTTAATAAATTGGCTTTAATATTTGGTTCACATATTAATCACATATACTACAAAAAAACTGGGGAATTTTCGCCATTAATGTGATGACAAATTTTACTTTTCTATCCGCCGCCGTCAGAATATACCCCATCTAACTGGGCAGACAGTTTTTGTTTAGAAAATCAACCAGCGTTAACATTAATTCGGAATATACCTTACAAGGGACGCTTCATGCTTCTGACCTTTTTACTTTTAATTACCGGATTGATTTTACTGGTATATGGTTCCGATAGATTAGTATATGGTGCTGCAATTTTTGCCCGTACTCTGGGGCTGCCTCCATTTATTATTGGTATTACCATTGTTGGCATTGGAACTTCCCTGCCCGAATTAATGGTTTCAGTTACTGCAATGCTAGATAGTCAACCTGATATGGCGGTGGGTAATGTTATTGGTTCCAACATTACTAATCTGCTACTGATAACCGGTGCTACCGCATTTATTCGCCCAATGATAGTAAAATCAGATATTTTGCGGCAGGAGCTGCTGTTGATGCTACTGCTCACCGCCTTCTGTGGTTATTTGATGAGTGATAACTATCTCAGCCGGATGGATGGATTGGTATTGCTCACTTCCGCCATAGTGTATATTTTACTGATGATCAAAATGGTTGCTCTACCACGCCGTGCCGAAATGGATATTTACACGCAGGAACAGGCCGCCGAATTACCGGTAGAAGGCAATAAACACATTGCCCTACTTTGGATTCTATTAGGGTTACTTATTTTACCTATGGCAACTCGCATGGTCATTGATAATGCAACCGTTATTGCTCGCATTTATGGTATTAGTGAATTAGTGATCGGGCTTACTGTACTTGCGGTCGGTACTAGCCTGCCAGAATTAGCAACCTCAATCGCCGCCGCATTCAAAGGCGAAGATAACATTGCATTCGGAAATATTATAGGCTCGAATATATTCAATATATCAACTGTTTTGGGCCTTCCCGCGTTACTCTCACCAGCAGCTATTTCGCCTGAATCTTTCCATCGTGACTTTTGGGTAATGATGGTAGCCAGCACAATATTTACTGCATTTTGTTTGGGTCGTAAACATCGATTAAACCGATTTAAAGGTGTCTTGTTATTAAGCTGCTTTATCGCTTATTTTATCGTACTGTTTATTTCCGATTACAGCATTGAATAAACACGAATGAGTAGGAAAAAGAAATGCCTAAGATTGATTTTCAGCAAGCGGGTAAAAAAGTATTAGACATAGAACGTAATGGATTGGCGAAACTTGAACAATATATTAATGAAGATTTTGCCCGTACCTGTGAACTGATGTTCAACTGCGAAGGTAAAGTGATTGTCATGGGGATGGGCAAATCCGGCCACATTGGGTGTAAAATTGCTGCAACTTTCGCCAGCACCGGTACTCCATCCTTTTTCGTTCATCCGGGAGAAGCCAGCCACGGCGACCTCGGCATGATTACACCTAAAGATATTGTTTTAGCCATCTCAAATTCTGGTGAGTCCAGTGAAATTTTGTCACTGATCCCAGCATTAAAACGCCAAAAAATTCCGCTTATCTGCATGACTAATAATTACCACAGTAGTATGGGGAAAGCCGCAGATATCCACCTGTGTATCAAAGTTCCACAGGAAGCCTGTCCGCTAGGTTTGGCTCCTACAACCAGTACTACTGCAACGTTGGTTATGGGCGACGCTTTAGCGGTTGCATTGCTCCAGGCACGCGGCTTTACCGCTGAAGATTTCGCCCTATCACATCCAGGCGGCACTCTTGGACGCAAACTTTTGCTACTGGTGAGTGATTTGATGAATACAGGCGATAATATTCCAAAGGTTCATCGTGATGCGTCCTTACGGGAAGCATTACTCGAAATCACCCGGCAAAAATTAGGTATGACCGTCATTTGCGATGAAAATATGTATATTGATGGTATTTTTACTGACGGTGACTTGCGGCGAGTGTTTGATATGGGGGTCGATTTGTACAATGTCAAAATTTCAGATGTTATGACAACAGGTGGTATCCGTATCAAACCGCATGCCCTTGCAGTTGATGCATTGAATCTAATGCAGTCACACCATATCACCTCCTTACTGGTCGCAGAGGAAAATAAATTGCTTGGGGTATTACATATGCATGACCTGCTACAAGCTGGTGTGGTTTAACCGGAGAAAACGCCCTAATGAGCCAATTAGTTTATTTGGACACCTGTTATGGTCCAGTTAGTAAAGATGTTATTGAAAAAGCCCGTAAAATCCGCTTGTTGATTTGCGACGTTGACGGTGTTCTGTCCGATGGCCTGATATATATGGGCAATAACGGTGAAGAGTTAAAAACATTTAATGTTCGAGATGGTTACGGAATTCGCTGCTTAATTACTTCAGGTATCGAAGTCGCTATTATTACCGGCCGTACAGCGAAATTGCTGGAAGATCGAGCAAACACACTAGGGATTACACATCTTTACCAAGGACAGAGTGATAAGGTTTTGGCGTACAAAGAATTGTTAGATAAACTGGGATTAAAACCAGAACAGGTTGCTTACATCGGTGATGATCTGATTGATTGGCCGGTCATGGAACAAGTGGGGTTATCTGTCGCTGTGGCAGATGCACATCCTCTACTCTTACCAAAAGCGCATTATGTCACCCAAATTGCCGGGGGACGCGGTGCGGTAAGGGAACTTTGTGATTTGGTGCTTTTTGCTCAGAATAAGCTGGAAGAGGCCAAAGGATTATCAATATAGTAGGTTGAAGTGAAACGAGAATGGATAGAATCAAATCCTGGTTGGTGATAACTCTGGTATTAATCATCCTAGCATTAATTGGCTGGAACTTGTCTGATTCAGATGAGACTAAATCATCTTCTGCTACAGATAACAGTCAGCCAACCTATCAAAGTCAGGATGCCATAACTTTTGTTTATGACCCTACGGGGAAACTGACGTATAAACTGGTCGCTGATGACGTCCAAAATTATGCAGAGTCAAAACTTACCTGGTTTACCAAACCAGTGTTAATTACTTATGACTCAAATGCCATTGCTACATGGACAGTTCGTGCTAACAAAGCCAAACTGACTAATGACAGAATGCTCTATCTTTACGGCGACGTACAGGTTGACAGTCTGACTAATACGTCACAATTACAACGTATTACCACAGATAACGCTATTATCAACCTGGTAACTCAGGATGTTTCATCTGACGATCAGGTCACACTGATTGGTGTCGGGCTAAAATCCGTCGGTATGAAAATGCGTGGCAATCTGCGGAATAAAACCGCTGAACTGATTGAAAAGGTTAACACCTACTATGAAATCCAACATGAAAAACAGAATCCGTAATGCTTTTATTGCCAGCGCCATCTTTGCAGTCAGCCTTCCTGCTCTGGCACTGAAAGATGACACCCAGAAACCTATTTCTATCGATTCTGTTAAACAAGCCCTTGACATGACAGGGAACACTGCCACATTTACAGAAGATGTGATCGTTAAACAAGGTTCTATCGATATCCGCGCTGACAAAGTTGTTGTAACTCGTCCAGATGGCGACTCTAAAAAAATGATTATTGAGGCATTTGGTAATCCAGTCACTTTCTATCAGCTACAGGACAATGGCAAACCAATCAAGGGCCGCGGTTCCAAAATGCGTTACGAAATGGATAAAGAGCTGGTTACACTGACTGGCAATGCCTATTTGGAACAGCTAGACAGCAATATAAAAGGCGATCGTATCACCTATCTAGTCCCAACTCAGCAGATGGAAGCGTTTAGTGATAAAGGTAAACGAGTGACCACCGTCCTACTCCCTTCTCAGTTACAAGAAGAAGGCCCTGGGGCTAACAACAAGAGTAAATAACGATATATGGCAATACTAAACGCAGAAAACCTGGCAAAAGCTTACAAAGGCCGTAAGGTCGTTGAAAATGTCAGCCTAAATGTAAATTCCGGCGAAATTGTTGGCCTGCTTGGTCCGAACGGTGCCGGGAAAACGACGACTTTCTATATGGTCGTCGGTATCGTTTCACGGGATGCCGGGACAATCACCATTGATAATGAAGATATTAGCCTACTGCCGCTTCACGAACGGGCACGCCGTGGTATTGGTTATTTGCCTCAGGAAGCTTCTATTTTCCGTCGTCTAAGCGTATTCGATAACCTGATGGCTGTATTGGAAATCCGCCAGGATCTGACTCAAGAGCAACGAAAAGAACGTGCCGAAGAGCTGATGGAAGAGTTCCATATTAGCCATCTACGTGACAGTCTTGGTCAATCGCTTTCTGGAGGTGAACGCCGCCGCGTAGAGATTGCCAGAGCGCTCGCAGCCAATCCTAAATTTATTTTGCTGGATGAGCCTTTTGCCGGCGTAGATCCTATCTCGGTCATCGATATCAAGAAGATCATTCAGCATTTGAGAGACTATGGGCTAGGGGTCCTTATCACAGACCACAATGTCCGTGAAACATTGGATGTATGCGAACGTGCTTATATTGTCAGCCAAGGGCATCTGATTGCTCACGGCACACCTAATGATATTCTTAATAATGAACAGGTGAAGCGCGTTTATTTAGGCGAAGGTTTCCGGCTCTAATTAGCCAGGAGAATTGATTTAACGCTATGAAGCAAAGTTTGCAACTCAGGCTTAGTCAGCAACTGGCTATGACACCACAGCTCCAACAAGCTATTCGTTTGTTGCAACTTTCTACGCTTGAACTCCAGCAGGAAATACAACAAGCGCTAGAAATGAACCCTTTGCTTGAACAGGATGAAGATCATCAGGAAATCAGCAATCAGGAACTTCCCGATAATGAAACGGAAGCTATGGATACGCTTGATGCCTTGCAACAAAAGGATATGCCAGACGAGTTACCCTTGGATGCCAGTTGGGATGAAATTTACACCGCTGGCACACCTTCCGGGACACGTAACGACTATAACGACGATGAACTGCCGCTTTATCAAGGTGAAACCGTTCAAACCTTGCAAGACTACTTGATGTGGCAGGCAGAGCTAACCTCCTTCACGGAAACCGATGCGGCCATTGCGACATCAATCATTGATGCCGTAGATGACACTGGCTATCTCACTGTGCCATTAGAAGATATCCTTGCCAGCATTGGCGACGATCAACTCACCCTGGCAGAAGTAGAAGCGGTGCTAAAACAGATACAACATTTCGATCCTATCGGTGTCGCCGCTCGTGATTTAAAAGATTGTCTACTGGTCCAGCTATCAATGCTTCCGCCAGAAACACCTTATCTGAAAGAGGCGCAACTGATCGTTTGCGAACATCTGGAGCTATTAGGTCATCGGGATTTCCGCAATTTAATCCGTCTGAGTCATTTGAAAGAAGATACTCTGAAAGAAGTCATCAGTTTAATCCAGTCACTTGAACCAAAGCCCGGTCTGGCAATAAACACCGGCGAATCTGAATACGTCATCCCCGATGTACTAGTTCGAAAAGAGAGCGAACACTGGCAAGTAGAATTAAATACAGATAGTATCCCCCGTTTACACATTAATCAGCATTATGCAGAGCTTGGGCAACATACACGCAATGAAAGTGACAGTCAGTTTATCCGTAATAACCTACAAGAGGCTAGATGGCTTATCAAAAGCCTGGAAAGCCGGAATGATACTCTGCTGAAAGTTGCGCGTTGCATTGTAGAACAGCAACAGGAATTTTTTGAGCATGGTGAAGAACATATGAAACCTATGGTTTTAGCTGACATTGCTTTCCAGGTTGATATGCATGAATCCACCATTTCCAGGGTGACTACCCAAAAATTCCTGCACAGCTCACGTGGTATTTTTGAATTGAAGTATTTTTTCTCCAGCCATGTCAATACAGAAAGTGGAGGCGAAGCCTCTTCAACTGCAATACGGGCTTTGGTGAAAAAACTGGTAGCAGCGGAAAACCCCGCCAAACCATTAAGTGACAGCAAACTGACGAGCATGCTAGCCGATCAAGGCATCATGGTTGCCCGACGGACTGTCACAAAATATCGAGAGTCGTTATCCATTCCGCCATCAAACCAACGTAAACGTCTGGTTTGAAATGAACAGAGAAGGAAGACAATATGCAACTCAAAATAACCGGCCACAATATTGAAATTACTGATGCATTACGCGACATTATCACTGCAAAATGCAGCAAGCTGGATCAATATTTCGACAGGATCAACCTGACTCAGGTAATCCTCCGAGTGGAAAAGGTACAACAAATCGCCGAAGCTACTGTACACATTAACGGAGGTGAGTTGCACGCATCATCAGAACATGAAGATATGTATGCAGCAATTGATGGACTGGTCGATAAACTAGCGCGTCAATTAACCAAACATAAAGACAAACTGAGACATCATTAACAGTTATTTAACAAAGAATGTAGTAACAACAGCAGAATATTGCTGTAAAACAGTGCGCAAATACCGGATGTCACAGATATTCTATGGCATCCGGTATCAATGAGGCACCTAAGTGAATAGAAAAAATGAATAATCAAGCAGATTTACTACTAAGTTCTGTGCTTTCTCTCGCATGTACGCGCAATAATGTACATTGTTCGAGCAAAAAACGGGCTTTAGAGATTATCAGTGAGCTAGCATCTCAGCAGCTTAAGTTACCAGAAAATGTCGTATTCGAAGCAATATTAACCAGAGAAAAAGTAGGTACTACTGGAATTGGCAGTGGTATTGCTATCCCTCACGGTAAATTAGATGCAGAAAGCTCAGATCAAGCAGTCGGCGTTTTCCTAAATCTGGAACAACCCATTGCTTTTGATGCAATTGATAATCAACCAGTTGATTTGCTGTTTGCTTTACTGGTTCCAAATGATCAATGCCAGACGCACTTACACACATTGTCATTGATCGCCAAACGTCTTGCAGATAAAAACCTCTGCCGCCGTTTAAGATCGGCACAAAGTGATGAAGAATTATACTCAATTATCACTGAATAACTGTTGCAGTGCATGGAGAGCAACAGATAAGAGTGGCTCATAATAACCACTGAGAAATTAAGGGGAGTCGCCTCATGGTGCTGATGATAGTCAGTGGCCGTTCCGGTTCAGGTAAATCCGTTGCCTTGCGCGCACTGGAAGACATGGGTTTTTATTGTGTAGACAACTTGCCGGTAGTATTACTACCGGAATTAGCAAATACGTTGTCTGACCGCGATATTTCCGCCGCGGTGAGTATTGATGTAAGAAACATGCCGGAATCCCCTGAGGTTTTCGAAGAAGCCTTGACTAAACTACCAGAGAGTTTCTCACCGCAATTACTGTTTCTTGACGCTGACCGTAACACATTGATCCGCCGTTATAGCGACACCCGCCGTCTGCATCCGCTATCAAGCAAAAATCTTTCTCTGGAAAGCGCGATTGATCAAGAAAGTGATCTGCTGGAACCCCTTCGTTCAAGAGCAGATTTGATTATCGACACTTCCGAAATGTCAGTTCATGAATTGGCCGAGATGCTAAGAACGCGTCTGCTAGGCAAACGGGAACGTGAGTTGACAATGGTGTTTGAGTCTTTCGGCTTCAAGCATGGCATTCCAATTGATGCCGACTATGTTTTTGACGTACGTTTCTTACCAAACCCACACTGGGACCCTAAATTACGGCCAATGACCGGCCTTGATCGTCCCGTAGCCGCTTTCCTCGACCGTCATACGGAAGTGCATAACTTTATCTATCAAACCCGCAGTTATCTTGAACTCTGGCTGCCTATGCTTGAAACCAATAACCGCAGCTATCTAACCGTGGCTATTGGCTGTACCGGCGGTAAACATCGTTCCGTTTACGTGGCAGAACAGTTGGCCGATTATTTTCGCTCCCGAGGCAAAAACGTACAGTCGCGCCACCGTACTCTCGAAAAGCGAAAATAAATAATGACAGTCAAGCAGAGGCTTGAAATCAAAAATCGGCTGGGAATGCACGCCCGGCCAGCAATGAAGCTGTATGATTTAGTACAGCTCTTTGAGTCTCATGTTGTTTTACGCAATGATAGCCATGTTGAAGCCGAAGCTAGCAGTGTAATTGCTATGCTGATGCTGGATTCAGAAAAAGGCAGCTATATTGAAGTTGAAGCCAGCGGCCCAGATGAAGAACAGGCTCTTGCAGCCATTATTAATCTATTTAATTCGGGATTTGACGAAGAATAACGTTGCTCACTCACCTGTGGATTATCATGTCCTTTACTGTTTTCATTAGCAACACAAAACAGTTCGTGATCATGATCTCTTTCTTTTCCAGTAAGAACAGCCTACTATCAGGTTAATCATTTTAAATAACACCCCCCTCCTCATGGTGCGGGGTGTTATTTTGTGTTGGAGTCCATTTGGAGTGTGGTATGACTAAACCAGCAATTATCATCAACGAATTAGACGCAGAACGTTTAGATTCCCTGTTGGAACAGCCAGCGTTTGCAGATACTAGTATCGCTGACGCTTTGAATGAGGAGCTGGATCGTGCAGAGATTGTACCTCCAGCAGAAATTCCATCAGATGTTGTAACAATGAACAGCCGGGTTCGTTTTCTTGACCTGACAAGCAATGAAGAGCGGGTACGTACTTTAGTTTATCCAGCGTCACTGCAAGACAGTTCAGATCAGCTTTCTGTTATGGCTCCTTTAGGGGCTGCAATATTGGGCCTTCGTATCGGCGACGAAATCAGTTGGGCATTGCCAAACGGCGAAGAAACCCGAGTCAAAGTATTAGAATTACTTTACCAACCAGAAGCTGCCGGTGAGCTCCACCGTTAATTCAGCCAGCCCATTTGTCCGGGCTGACTAAAATAATCGGAAACGAGTATCTCTTATTGACCAGCGATACTCATTTCCGGTAGTAAGACTGAACCGCACTGGATATTACTGCGCGTTTCAATATCATTCCCGATAGTAACCATATTGGCCCACATATCTTTTAGATTGCCCGCAATAGTAATCTCACTGACAGGATACTGAATCTCACCATTTTCTACCCAAAAACCAGCGGCCCCACGGGAATAGTCGCCGGTTACCGCACTGACTCCCTGCCCCATCAGCTCAGTGACCACTAACCCTGTTCCCATCTGACGCAGCAAACCTGCAAAATCCTGATCTTGCCCTGCAATGCACCAGTTATGAATTCCACCTGCATGACCGGTACTTGCCATGCCTAGCTTACGGGCAGAATAACTTGTCAGAAGCCAAGTCTGTAATATCCCATCCTTAATGATGTCCCGATTACTGGTGGAAACACCTTCACTATCAAATGGAGAAGATGCTAAACCTGCCAGCAAATGTGGCCGCTCTTCAATTGTCAGCCATGATGGCAGAATTTGTTTGCCCAGGTGATCAAGCAAGAAAGAGGATTTCCGGTAAATACTGCTACCACTGATCGCGCCAACCAGATGACCGAAAAGGCCCGTTGCAACCTCCGCAGCAAACAACACCGGCGCTTTCATGGTCGGTAATTTACGTGGCGACAAACGAGATAACGCACGGCGAGCACACTCCTGCCCAACCCATTCTGGCGATTTTAAATCTTCAAAACGGCGACTAATGGTATACGCATAGTCCCGTTCCATATCGCCATCAAGTTCAGCAATCACACAACTCGACATAGAATGACGACTGGAGCAATAGCTTTGCAACATACCGTGGCTGTTACCAAACACTCTGATGCCATAATGACTATTAAAACTGCCGCCTTCGGTATTGGTAATACGCTTATCTGCCTGTAATGCAGCTTGCTCTGCACGAGCTGCTAATTCAATCGCATTATCAGCATCCAATTCTGTTGGGTGGAACAGGTCAAGATCTGGCGCTTCAAATGCCAGTAACGTTTTATCTGCCGGGCCAGCACATGGGTCCTGAGAGGTATAACGAGCGATATCAATCGCAGCCTGAACAGTACGAGCAATAGCATCCGAACTTAAATCTGTTGATGATGCGCTACCTTTACGTTGCTGATGGTAGACGGTAATCCCCAATGCACCATCACTATTGAATTCTACATTTTCTATTTCACCAAAGCGGGTGCTGACACTAATACCCGTTGTTTTATTAACCGCAACCTCCGCAGCATCACAACCCGCTTTTGCCAGCTCTAGTGCCTGTGAAACTGCATTTTCCAGTTGTTTGCGTTGTTCCGCAATTTGATCTGTGATTTTCATTAATTACCCGTAATTTGATGAATAAAGGGAAAATCTGTCGGGAAAACAGGGCCATTTTATCCACACAGTCAATGCCGAGTGGTAATCAGACGTTTTTCCCAGTTACAATACACAATATTAGGATGTTAACACCCACCGGGCTACAGGTCATGCACCAAAAATCAACCTGCCAGCTCCGGCCTTTTTAAAAGGAAAACCACTATGGCAAAGCAGCCTGAAGATTGGCTCAATGATTATCCTGCTGAAGAGGAAGAAGAAGAGATAATTTGGGTCAGTAAAAGCGAAATTAAACGTGATGCCGAAGCATTGAAAAAGCTGGGTACAGAATTGGTTGAGCTCAGCAAAAGTGCGCTTGAACGCGTTCCGTTAGATGAGGATCTGCTGGCCGCCATTGAACTTGCACAGAAGATAAAAAGAGAGGGGCGCCGTCGCCAATTACAATTTATTGGCAAACTGCTGCGTACCCGGGATGTCGAGCCAATTACCACCGCGCTTGATAAACTAAAAAATCGTCATAATCAGCAAATCACTCTGTTCCATAAACTGGAAGAATTACGCGATAAATTGATTGATGGCAATGACGATGTTATTGATGAAGTGGTGGCGTTATTCCCACAAACCGATCGCCAGCAATTGCGTACTTTGATCCGCAACGCCAAAAAAGAAAAGGCGGCAAATAAGCCACCTAAATCTTATCGTCAGATTTTCCAATATCTTAAAGATATGACTGAATCCGCTTAACGAACTAAACCCATAAGGTTCTAATTTCTGTTAGGGGAAAATATTAAAACTCAATTCCCCTTCCAGTTCTTCTTCTGCTTCTTCAAACAAAAACACTAGCGAGGAGAAATCGCGTTCTTTCTGCTGCGTAAAATGGATGAAATTGACCTCTACAGGTAACTCAATTCCTCCTGTCACAACATCCCACAAAGCATCCAAATTACTACCAAACTCGTCTCCTAACTCAAATTGTTCAGAAAACTGCTGATAGAACATTTTCAGATCAGGGATACGGTCAAAATCAAACTCCACTTTATGCATAGAATTACTCCATTAAGGTAAAACTTTTGTAATGATCCAACGTCAGATAAATCAGACCATCAGATGAATAAAGCAATCTGTCACTCCCTCTGCGCCCACAACGGTAGTTAACATCTGCTTCAAACCACTGACGTTTCGGTTTCATTGGTAGTCTCTTTTCACGGTTAGTAAATTTGTCGCCACCAATTGCTCTACCCGGCAGAACCTGACATAAATTTCCCTGTTTTGCATTCCAGCCAAGGTCGCGGGCCTGCTTTTTAGTAATGTAAATATCGGGTAATTTATTATTCTGTCGTAAGTAAGCCACTACGTTATTCTGTTCAGTTAGCCCTTCAATCCGTTGTATTGCTGAGGTACCCCCATCTGTTTCTGGAGCCTGCAACAGCGTCTTATCAACACCTTTAGCAAAAGTACCACAAGCCACAACCAAAACAGTCAGTAACACACCTGCTAGCCAAGTCTTCTTCATGACTATCCTTATATGATCTATCTCGGATAAACAGCCAAAAATCAGGCTGTTCCTCCAACGGTCAAGTTGTCCAGTTTCAAAGTAGGCTGACCAACACCAACAGGTACGCTCTGGCCCTCTTTGCCACAAACCCCGACACCTTTATCTAGATCAAGATCGTTTCCTACCATAGAGATCTGCTGCATCGCCTCAATACCGGAACCGATAAGCGTTGCACCTTTCACTGGTTTGGTAATTTTACCGTTCTCAATCAGATAAGCCTCAGATGTCGAGAACACGAATTTACCGGAAGTGATATCCACTTGACCACCACCAAAATTTGGCGCATATAAACCATTTTGCACGCTACTGATGATCTCTTCCGGTGTGGAATGACCCGCCAACAAATAGGTATTCGTCATACGAGGCATTGGTAGATGGGCATAAGATTCACGGCGACCATTGCCAGTCGGCGCGACACCCATCAGACGTGCATTCATTTTGTCCTGCATGTAACCTTTCAGAATGCCATTTTCAATTAATACATTGTATTGTCCAGGAACGCCTTCATCATCAATTGTCAATGACCCACGGCGACCTTTTATCGTGCCATCATCAACCACAGTACAGAGTTCTGACGCGACCTTCTCACCAATCTGACCAGAAAACACCGAAGTGCCACGGCGGTTAAAATCACCTTCCAGCCCATGACCAACCGCTTCATGGAGCAACACGCCCGGCCAACCTGCCCCTAGAACAACCGGCATAGTACCAGCGGGTGCTGCAACAGCGGAAAGGTTCACCAGAGCCATACGAACAGCTTCACGGGCAAATTGTTCTGCGCGGATCTGACCACTAACCACTTCCAGAAAATATTCATAACCGTAACGGCCGCCGCCACCACTGCTGCCGTGTTCACGTTTGCCGTTATCCTCCACCAGCACCGTGACAGATAAGCGAATGAGAGGACGAATATCAGCCGCCAAAGTCCCATCGGTTGCCGCAACCAACACGCGTTCATAGATCCCTGTCAGACTGGCATTGACCTCCTGTACTCTTGGATCTTCCGCGCGAGCCACCTGATCCACACGCTGCAATAATGCGATCTTTTCTTCACGGGAAAAACTTTGCAGCGGATCAATTGCCGCATAAAGCGGAGAATAGGTCACTTCGCCAAAGGTATGGACTTTACCATTCCCGTTTTCATGGACGATGCTACGGGCAGCCTGTGCACTTTGTTGCAACGCATTCAACGTGATCTGGTCGGCATAAGCAAAACCCGTTTTCTCACCACTGATTGCCCTAACGCCAACCCCCTGATCAATATTATAGGAGCCATCCTTAATAATCCGATCTTCCAACACCCAAGATTCATGGTAACTGGACTGAAAATAGAGATCGGCATAATCCAGCCGACGTTCAGTCATTTGACCGAGTACTGAAAACAGATCTTGATGGCTTAATTTATTTGCAGCCAGTAAGTGTTCACTGACAGTAGTTAAACTCATAATTGCTACTCTTTAATTTGCGGTATTTTTTCAATCAAGGAAGTCAACTGCGGCCGGAAGCGGTTATGTTTCACCACTTTCATCTGCTCACGCATAATCTTCAAGCTATCTGCCCTGACATTCAATTGTAGTGCACTGACTGCATCGGGGTTTTTCTTAATCACTTTCCCCCAACCATCCACGGCCATTGAGTGACCCCACGTCTGGCGGGTTCCATGTACACCAACCTGAGCCGGCGCTAACAGAATACATTGGTTTTCAATAGCGCGGGCCCGTAACAGTGGCTCCCAATGCGCTTTTCCTGTCAAACGAGTAAACGCCGCAGGAACAGATATCAATTCAGCGCCTTGCTCACGTAACGCCTGAAACAACCCAGGAAAGCGCAGATCATAACATATGGCCATCCCGAGACGGCCAACAGGGGTATCCACAACGGTAATATGTTCCCCACGTTGGAAAACGGACGATTCGTTATATGATCCGTGTTCATCATTAATATTGACATCAAACATATGGATTTTGTCGTAACGGGCGCAAATCTTACCCTGATCATCAAACAACAGGCTACTACTGGTGAGCCGTTCAGGATTTTCACGACTGATAAGCGGCATAGAACCGATTAATAACCAGACACCATAACGGCGTGCAATCTCACTGACAGCTTGCTGCAAAGGCCCATGCCCCTGTTGTTCCGCATGCTTGCGATAGCTATCAGCATTAGCAAACAACAATGCATTTTCCGGGGTCATGACAAACTTGATAGTATCTGGCAACTGCTTAATTTGTTGTTCAATTTGCGCCAAATTATGTTTGATATTCTCACCGCTACATAACTGCAAGAGTGCAACATTGACGTTTCTCATGTTCCTCTATTCTCCTTAAGCTGACGCAGAACTTCATCAATTTTCGGTTGTTCAAGATTACCAGTAATCCGGTAACGAATAACCGATATCTTATTCCATAACGGCCCCAAAACCTTAGTCGCTGCGAATAATGCAGCGCCAGCCATCGGATTGATGACAAAAGCCGTCGCTACCCCTACAGTAGCAGAAATCTCTGGCGTGACGATGGCCTCGATATTGATCTGTTGGCGAACAAGATCGATCTCACCTTTCGTTATCACATCAGCAATCAACCCATCGACCCGTAAGTTTTCAGCCTTGAGTATCCCATTTTTTACTGAAACATCACCACGAATTGAATCAAATTCAAAATCCTGGCTAAAGGTATCGCTGAAATCGAGCTGTAATTTACGTAATAGAGCATCAAAACTGACTAATTTTAGTAATTGGCCAGCACCTCCCCCGCCCAATTTTTCAATAGCGCCTTTGCCTAAGTTGCTTTTAAGATTGCCATTCAACGTTTGGAAATTGGGTTTCCACGGCGTATCCCACCAATTAAAATCAAAACGGAAGGTAAACGGTGAATTTACAATCGGTACAACTATACCAAGGTAAGATGCCATCTCATCAAACTTTTCACCAGAAAATTGCCCCATAATATGCGTATTATTCCCTACCGCACCTTCTTGCCAACGACCTGCCAAATTTAATTTACTGGCACTGTTTTCTACTATTCCATCTCTTAATACAAGCGAATTACCTTCTGGAATCAGAGAACCAGACACCTTCCCAAGCTTCAATCCCATAATCCAACATTTAGAACAGATGATATCTAATGAAGGCCATTGGTTCAGCGAATAACGCAGAGTTGTACCTGTCTGAGATTGTTTAGGTAAATCGGATTCAGTTTGCTGGGAGCTATATTGCAAAGGATTATAGTAAAGATAGTTCAAATTCATTTGCCAAGGGCCACTCTTACGGATATTAAGTTTACCGTTGATTTCCCGGCTATTAGCAGTGATCTGCGTTCCCCAAAACTGCTTTTCCACATCCAACGATAACTGATTCCAACGTTGCCCCCCCACATCCAGTGATGGAAGTGATATATACAGATGCTGTGGCAACATTGACACTCCTGCCAATGAAGAACCTGAGGTCAGAGGCGCAATCAGCCCTAACCACTCTTCCCCCTCAATTGCCGGAAGATTCAATTCCAATAGGGATTTTTCAGGTAAATCAGGAATATTGTTACTATTACTTTGTAAAATTCCTCGTGATAGTTGAGTGTTTTTCCCTGCCAAACGCCATTGAGTATTAAATGCATACTGTTTATCTAAAATGCCTTTTACTCGCAACTGCTCCATATCACCATCAGCCAGAATATGAAGAGCGCGCAGTTCATCCGCTTTCAAGGCAGATAAATGACTATCCACTTGTGATAAGTCAGCGTCGATTTTCACATCATATTGAGGCTTACTCTGAAACGGCAAATTGATACTGACCTTTCCTTCCCAATCAACAGAGCCAGAAAACACTTTAGCAATTGCCGGTGAAAATCCAGATAATTTTTCAATAGCCCAACGCGCATTCAGACCAACATTGACTCGATAGTTTTTAGGTAAATTCTCGGTAGAAAAATCAACCGTAACAGGCTGCCCAAGCCATTGGGCCGATAATTTGCCGCTTTGTAAATTACCATTATTAAAGCGAAACCGGCCACTCACATTTTTCATTTCGCTATCTAAGGGTTTAATCAACAAATGATTATTTTTTAAAGTCACCTCACCGCGAGCATCCACATTGCCGCCATTGAGTGGAATATCCAAATGCAAATTACCAGCGATCTGACCACCAACCTGCAATGTCTCCAGCGTTTCACCAACAGAATGTGCTAACGGGCTGCGGGTAAAATATTCATGAATATCTTTGCCATCTCCCAGAATATCCGCGTCGATTAACAATTTCTTGTTACGATAATTAGGAATTACCGCTGACAGATTACTCGCTTTCACTTTACCAAGTGCCGTTTGCGGAGCAAGCATCCATAAGCCGTTATTCTGGAAATTAAGATCAATATTGAGATCCAGCAGTGCCGGCCAATTTGGTTGATACTGGAAAGTCGCATGACGCAATGGAGCAAAAACTTGAAACTGCCCATTATTCTTTGCAAATGGGAAATCTTTTGGATTGCCTTGAAAAACAAAAGTCGCGTTTTCTATCTGCCCTTTAATAATTGAAGCTGTCAGATAGTCAGTCAAAGGCGTCCCCATCAAAGGTTCTGGAAAATATCGCCAGGCATCACCCGCATCATAAACCCGCACTCCCGCGAGAATACTTAGCGCCGGAGGCTGTTCTTTGGGCTGTTGATAACGAAAATCACCATTGACCCACAATGATTTCCCTTGCAAATCCAACCCTTGACTCCAGAGTTGTAAACCCCGCTCACCTTGCCGCCAAAGTATTTCGCCATGACTTTGGGATATCTCAAACGGCGCCAGAAACATATCTCGGTAATCAACAACACTATCCTTCAATGCAAAACTCAGTTTACCTTGCCGCAAGCTGCCATTGAGAGAACCCGAGAAATTATCAATGGAAGGCAATTTCTGCCAGCGTTGCCAACTAACATTTTGCCATTGCACACTGATTCGGGAATCATCTGCTATTTTGGGTGTAATATCGAGGGCAAGGTACTTTACCAACCCTTGTGGCTGACGACGCTGCCAATCCTTCACCAGATCAGGCGTCAAAAAAGAAAAAGTCGGCAAAATGCTACTTAGCCGTTCAAGTTGAATATTTTTCGCCCGAACACGCCAATGATCATGACCGTCAACTCTCTTGGCTTTCGGTAGATAGAGCACTGATACTTTTCCTGACGGCCACTGCTGCCCATCAGTGATCAAATTTGCCAGTTCAGGTACATCAAACAACCAACCACCATCTTGGCGACGCATCCGTAACACCAAATCACTGACAGAAAGGTTGTGAGGTTTGTTAGCAACTTTCCAATTAGCTTCTCCCTGACGGAGTTGTAGTTGGCCGCCATCAATTCGACCTTCTTTAAGCATAATCCAGCTAGACAAACTAAACTCAGCATCCTTCAACCCAGTATTATCCTGCAACCAATGGCTTAACCACGGATGAATATCAACATTATCTGCCTGTAAATAAATGGTCCCGTTATCCAGCACGCCATTAGTGTCATGCAAATCAAATTTAACTTGTATATCCCCATGCTGATTATTGATAGAAGAGAGACTAATTTTCCCTTGAGCACGGTGACGATTATCTTTATTCAGCCAGGTTAATTGTGGTAACAACAGATCAGCACGTTCACCAGAGGGAGTAAGGAAAGTAAACCGGCTATCTTGCAGATTAAAATGATCAAACTGCTCCAGAAACAGCTCAGAAAATAGATCCGATTGGGAAAACATATTACCGCTTTGATCATTAAATAGCGGTTGATGGTAATCTACCTGTAACTGATAAAAAGTAAGATCGCGAAAATTCCAACGCATTCTTAACAAAGATAACCAGATATCCAATGCAACCGTGATCTTTTTGGCTTTCACATCTGCATTTGCCGTTTTTACACTGATATCACGTAATTCAAAAACAGGCCCGAAAGACTCCCATTCTCCCGCAATATATCCAGCATCAATAGGTACACCAATAATTGACTCAATTTTAGCGAATAATTGTGGACGGTAATCATTAATATGTGGCAGTAGAAAACGTAATCCACTGACAAGCAAAGCCACAATAATAATGACTATTGCGGCTGTCGCTAATAATACTCCCGGCAGTCGCCTCACACGCATCTCCTTGATTACCAATGCTGTTATGTCAGCAAATTGGATGGTTACATCATAACTACGTCAAACTGTTCCTGACTGTAGAGCTGTTCTGTCTGAACTTTTACCTGTTTGCCGACAAAAATCTCTACTTCCGCCAGTGCATGAGATTCCTCTCCTTTCAGCGCTTCGGCCACTGCTGGCGAAGCATAAATAAGGAAACGATCTGCGTCGACTGCCCGGTGCACACGCACAATTTCACGCATAATCTCATAACAGACAGTTTCAACCGATTTTACGGTTCCCCTTCCTTTACAAGTAGGACAATCGCTACAAAGTATATGTTCTATACTTTCACGAGTCCGCTTGCGGGTCATTTCCACCAATCCGAGTTGGGAAAAACCATTAATCGTCGTCTTAACACGATCTTTACTCAGCGCCTGCTCAAGAGAAGCCAATACCCGTCGACGATGTTCTTCGCTATTCATATCGATAAAATCGATAATAATAATACCACCCAGATTACGCAGCCTTAATTGCCTGGCAATAGCTTGCGTCGCCTCAATATTGGTATTGAAAATAGTTTCTTCCAAATTGCGATGCCCGACAAATGCGCCGGTATTAATATCAATTGTGGTCATCGCTTCAGTTTGGTCAATAATTAAATAACCACCTGATTTTAATTCAACTTTTCGATCAAGTGCTCGCTGAACTTCATTTTCTACATCAAACAGATCGAATATAGGCTGATTACCGTTATAAAGTTCCAATCTGGCTGTCATTTTAGGAATATATTCGCGAATAAATTCCTGTAACTGAGTAAACGTCAAACGAGAATCCACACGAATACGATCAAGGGCTGCTCCGGCGAAATCACGCAAAATACGATGGGCCAGGGCTAATTCGCCATAAAGTTTATTTTTAGTGATATTGCGCTTTTTACGCTCCATCACCTTACTCCATAGACGTTTCAAGAAAGCCGCATCCTGAGCTAATTCTTCGTCCCCAACGCCTTCGGCAGCCGTCCTAATAATGAAACCACCATGTTCATCACAATAGTCAGCGACAATATTTTTCAGCCGATTACGCTCGCCTTCACTTTCAATACGTTGTGAAACCCCGACATGAGATGCGCCGGGCATAAAGACAAGATAGCGGGAAGGTAAAGTAATATCCGTAGTTAGTCGAGCGCCTTTAGTACCAAGGGGATCTTTCACCACTTGAACCATTAAATCTTGTCCCTGACGAACCAACTCAGCAATATCTTTGACATGAAAGTTCTTTTGCTCCTCACCGGCAATACATTCCGTGTGGGGCACAATATCCGAGGCATGAAGGAAGGCGGCTTTTTCCAGACCAATATCAACAAAAGCAGCCTGCATCCCTGGCAATACCCGGCTTACACGACCTTTATAAATATTGCCGACAATGCCCCTCTTAGCTTCCCTTTCAATATGGATTTCTTGCAAAATCCCACCATCAATGTAGGCAACGCGCGTTTCGGACGGTGTGATGTTGACTAATAACTCTGCTGTCATGTGTTCCCCTTCCCATCAACTAACGCAAAAAACTTTGTGATTAATTCGTGCGTTTCCACCAATGGCAGACCAACAACTGAGTGATAACTCCCATTCAGCGTCTTAACAAAGCAACCCGCTTTTCCCTGAATACCATAAGCACCCGCTTTGTCCATCGGCTCACCGGTTGCTACATAATCCAGAATTTCCTGCGTGGATAATTGGCGAAAGGTTACATCTGTAACGACTATATCACTTAAGGTACGCTGACTATCTGATAAAGCAATAGCTGTAATCACCTGATGACACTGACCAGAAAGTGCACTAAGCATTTCAACAGCATGTTGTTCACTATGCGGTTTTTCGAGAATCTTACCATTCAATACAACAACAGTATCCGCTCCCAATACCAGAAAATCCTCTGGTGCAATAGCAACTCCCGCTAGAGATTTATCTTTTGCTAATCGGCTAACATACTGACGCGGAGTTTCACCCTCTTGCCATTGCTCCTTTACCTGAGGAGAAAGAATTTCAAATTTAAAGTCCAATAATTCAACCAGCTCACGCCGCCTTGGTGAGCCGGAAGCCAGATAAAGGGTTTTCATGATGATATTGTCCTTACTACTACCTATCTCATTAGGCTATTTCATTTACCATTTTGAGGTTATACACACTACTCATATCCTCAAGTTATTTGGAAAGAATGGCCTGCATCAGTAACGCCTGCTGGAATAAGCTCTGTCAGGACATTAAAAACGGCGATCCGACCACTAATGTACATTAAACTGACGACGGATTTTTCGCATTAACAGGAACAGCCACGGCCAAAGAATACCATTGACCAAACTGTTCCAGAATACTTCTGGATGAAAAGCAACATTTGATAACAAAAATTCCACCCAAAAAACACTGAAATCCATCAGTATCGATAAAGCAACGACGACCAAAGCCTGCTGCCAAAGCGCCATATTGCGGAATAATTGAAACTTAAATGACACCAAATAACTCACAAGGCTGTAAGACAAAGCGTTAACACCCAGTGTCGCCCCCTGAATCAAATCTACGATGATCCCCAATACAAAACCGGTACCAACGCTGACTCTATGAGGTAACGCCATCACCCAATAAATCAACAATAGTGCCGACCAGGTTGGCCGATACATATAAATTTGCTCCGGCCACGGCATAATTTGCAGCACCATTGCAATCAAGAAAGATAACCAAATGACCCAACGCCCATGACTCCGGTATTGATTCATTAACGATTTCCCGAATTTATAAATTTAGCAGACGTTATTGTCGATTCAGCATTTTTCACTCTTTCTGTTGTCTTGGTTGTTTCATCAGAAACAGACGATGGCGCTGGCGGTCCCATTTCATTTGCATGCGGCAATACCTGAGGCATCATTTGCATTAAACGTTCATTGGCTACACGATAAACCTCTGAGGGAGGCAATGGTTCGGATGGATTATTATCCGCTCCCCACAATAACAGCAAATAACGCAAACGCTGTAATTCCGCCGTTGGCCGAGCGTGAATCACCGTATAAGCCCGTTGATTATCGACTTTAACTGACGAAACCACCGCCACCGGATAACCTTCCGGGAAACGGCCGCCTAACCCAGAAGTCACCAGCACATCCCCAACCCGAATATCTGTGTTGCTTGGCAATGACTCAAACTGCAAATCATCAGCACAACCCGTACCGGCAATAATCGCCCTGATATCATTACGTAAGACCTGGATTGGCAAAGCATGGGTCGTATCACAAATCAGTAATACCCGGCTAGTAAACTGACTGACAGCAACCACCTGACCCACAATGCCTTTATCACTGATAACAGGTTGCCCTTCATAAACGCCTTCTCTTGATCCCTTATCGATGACGACCTGATCACTATAAGGATTAGCCCTACCGGAGATCACCTGCGTCACCATCATGTGTTCATCCTGACGTAAAGGCGATCCCAATAGCTCACGCAAGCGGGAATTTTCCTGTTTAAGTTGCCCTAATAACAGCATATCACTGTTTTTCATCAATAATTCTTGGCGTAAAGCACGATTTTCCAATCGGAGTTGTTCACGGGAGGCAAGGGTTTCTGACACACCATCAAGCACTTGACGCGGGCCATTGGCGAGAAAATAAAATGGACTGACTACCGTATCCATATAATTACGGACTTTACTGAGAGCATCAAGACGGCTGTCTGCCACAACCAAAGCAATGGCAACAATAACAGCAAAGAAAAGTCGTAATTGCAGGGAAGGCCCCCTGCTAAAAATTGGCTTCATAAGCTGCGCTATTCCAAACTGTATGTTTCATAAACAATGGAATTCCCAGACAGCAATAGCAAGGAGGTCTGAGCTACCCGTCATTCCTCCCTCACTTGCAAGTTAATACTCACTCCTCGCTGAAGAGCTCACCGCCATGCATGTCGATCATTTCAAGTGCTTTTCCACCACCACGGGCAACACACGTCAACGGATCTTCCGCAACAATGACAGGAATACCCGTTTCCTCTATCAGTAAACGGTCAAGATTGCGCAATAATGCACCACCACCAGTCAAAATCATGCCTCGTTCTGAAATATCGGAGGCCAATTCTGGCGGACATTGCTCAAGGGCGACCATAACAGCACTGACAATACCCGTTAAAGGCTCTTGCAGAGCTTCAAGAATTTCGTTGGAGTTAAGCGTAAAGCCGCGTGGTACACCTTCTGCCAGGTTACGACCACGAACTTCAATCTCCAACATCTCATCGCCAGGATAAGCAGAACCGATCGTGTGCTTAATACGCTCAGCCGTTGCTTCACCAATCAGCGAACCATAATTACGGCGAACGTAATTGATAATCGCCTCATCAAAGCGATCTCCACCGATACGTACAGAAGATGAATAAACAACCCCGTTCAAAGAGATAACCGCCACTTCCGTAGTACCGCCGCCAATATCCACAACCATTGAGCCAGTGGCTTCAGAAACAGGTAAGCCAGCGCCAATCGCCGCAGCCATAGGCTCTTCAATCAAAAATACTTCACGAGCGCCGGCACTGAGCGCCGATTCACGGATTGCCCGACGCTCAACCTGAGTTGCGCCAACAGGTACACAAACCAAAACTCGCGGGCTTGGACGCATGAAACTGTTGCTATGAACTTGCTTAATAAAGTGTTGCAGCATCTTCTCGGTAACATAAAAATCGGCAATCACGCCATCTTTCATCGGACGAATTGCCGCAATATTACCCGGTGTTCGACCCAGCATTTGCTTTGCTTCCTGCCCAACGGCAGCAACACTTTTCGATGAACCAGCACGATCCTGACGGATTGCGACAACAGAAGGTTCATTCAATACAATACCCTGACCTTTGACGTAAATAAGGGTATTGGCGGTACCCAAGTCAATAGACAAGTCGTTGGAAAACATGCCACGAAATTTTTTAAACATAGCGAAAGGATAATCCTGCAAGCTGGGGACGGAACGAAACCCGTCTACTCTACCAACCACATGAAGCAGCGACAAGGCGCACAAGCACCTGCTTCAATAAAAAAGTGGCTACGTTATTCATATCAACAACGCGATATTCTACGTTACTTCTCCCAAACGGAGCAGAAAAAAACTGCATAAAAATGGGTTAATTTTACCAATTGCTCCATAACGAAATGCAAGAACTGCCTGATTTTGCATAATTCAGCATTATGGCGCCACTGGTACCGTACCGGCTAAATCCGCTGCTGCTTTTTGACCAATAGCTATTCCGGTAAGTTCACATCAGAACCATACCTCTGCTCACCATTACCTATACTTAACTGCAAGTACGTAGTCTGTGTAGTGAGCAAATTAATGATGTAATAAAGTGTGACTAAAATACAATACTTTCTGCTAAAAAATAATAAAAAACAGAATTTTCTGAAATAGAACGCCATATGCAACAAAGCTGGAATATGACAATGGGATTACAGATAAAAATGCAAATAAATTCTGTTTTATAATTCATCAACACTTTATTTTTTCTTATATACCTTATGTAAATCACCCATTTTTATCTATCCTTAATTGAATGACAAATCAATTACAGAGAACGGAACAATAATGAAAGCCCTGCTACTCAAACAACAACAGAACCAATTATCAGCGTCCATTGAAGAAATTGACACTGCTCATCTTCCCGAAGCAGACGTTACCGTCGATATTCACTGGTCAACGCTGAACTATAAAGATGCATTAGCCATTACAGGTAAAGGAAAAATTATCCGCCAATTCCCAATGATACCGGGTATTGATTTCTCTGGCATTGTACACAGTACCGAAGATCCCCGTTTTCATATCGGTCAGCACGTATTATTAACCGGCTGGGGGGTAGGAGAAAATCATTGGGGTGGACTGGCGGAACAAGCCAGAGTTTCAGGGGAATGGTTGACACCTTTACCTGACGATTTGGATAGCAGACAAGCAATGATCATTGGTACTGCTGGCTTTACCGCCATGCTGTGCGTTATCGCCCTAGAACAAGGCGGCGTTAAACCAGAAAGTGGTGATGTCATTGTGACAGGCGCCAGTGGTGGTGTAGGAAGTACCGCAATAGCCCTACTCTCACAACTTGGCTATTCCGTAGTTGCTGTTAGCGGCAGACCAGAAAATCATGAATATTTGTTATCTCTAGGGGCAAAAAAGGTTTTGCCGCGCCATGAATTTAGCCAACCACCTCGCCCACTAGAAAAACAACTTTGGGCCGGAGCCATCGACACGGTAGGCGATAATGTACTGGCAACAATACTGGCTCAAACTCACTATAACGGCACTGTTGCCGCCTGTGGCCTTGCCGGTAACGCAAATCTGTCAACAACAGTGATGCCATTTATCTTACGTAATGTACGTCTGCAAGGCGTAGAGTCTGTCACGGTTCCATCAGCCAAGCGACCTGCCGTGTGGCAACGCCTGCAAAAACTATTACCTGCTTCTTTTTATCAGCAAGCAACGACGGAGATAACATTGGAACAAGCCGTGGAATACGCCAATAAATTGATAGCTAACCAAGTTACAGGACGTACATTAGTAAGAGTTCGTTAAGAATTGTGATTAACCTCTAAAGTACAATGGTTTTATTCTTGACATTTTTTCTGATAAGACCAGTATTTAGCTGCTAAATGCTACGATATCATTATAATGTCGCGTTTTATCGCCGAAATGAACTAAGTGGCTGTTACAAAAAGATGACAAATCGCTAATATCGGATTATGTTGGCACATTGTTGACAAATTGCCGGAGATACCAGCACAATGGCAGACAAGTTTCACATTTTACTCCTTAACGGCCCTAACCTAAATATGTTAGGAACCCGGGAGCCTGATATTTATGGCAACTTAACACTTGGTGATATCGTCAGCAAATTGTCTGAAGAGGCCCATCAATTAGGGGGCAAACTCAGTCACCTGCAATCCAATGCGGAATTTGAGCTGATAAATAGAATTCATTCTGCACAGGGTAATACCGATTTTATTTTGATTAACCCTGCTGCATTCACGCATACCAGCGTGGCACTGCGTGATGCATTGCTAACAGTGAAGATCCCATTTATTGAGATCCACCTCTCCAATGTTCACGCGCGCGAGCCATTTCGTCATCACTCATATCTTTCAGATCTTGCTGTTGGTGTAATCTGCGGTTTAGGGGTAGATGGCTATAGCTTTGCATTACAGGCAGCGGTAAACCGCTTGTCAAAACTCAACTAATTAAACAGAAGAGTACGGAATCACACTCATGGATATTCGTAAGATAAAAAAACTGATCGAGCTGGTTGAAGAATCTGGCATCTCTGAACTAGAAATTTCTGAAGGGGAAGAGTCAGTGCGCATCAGCCGCGCATTAGCCCCCCAGAGTTTTCCGGCAGCTCAACAATATATTCCCGTTCAAGCGCAACAACCTGCGCTGGCTAGTGCTGTTGCGCCTTCTCAGGCTTTACCAGAAACAATTAGCGACAAATCGGCTGCAATCGACGGTCACGTCGTTCGTTCCCCAATGGTAGGTACCTTCTATCGTACTCCTAGCCCGGATGCGAAACCATTTATCAACATCGGCGACCGTGTCAATGTGGGTGATACCCTCTGCATCGTTGAAGCAATGAAAATGATGAATCAGATCGAAGCCGACAAAGCAGGTGTGGTTAAAGCGATTCTTGTGGAAAGCGGTCAACCCGTTGAATTTGACGAGCCATTGGTCGTCATCGAATAACGAGGCGTTCCCATGCTTGATAAAATTGTAATTGCTAACCGTGGTGAAATTGCCCTGCGTATCCTGCGAGCTTGTAAAGAGTTGGGGATCAAAACCGTTGCGGTACATTCAGCTGCGGATCGTGACTTAAAACACGTACTGCTGGCAGACGAAACTATCTGTATTGGCCCAGCAGCTTCTGCAAAAAGCTACTTGAATATCCCGGCGATTATCTCTGCGGCAGAAATCACTGGTGCTGTGGCTATTCACCCTGGCTACGGTTTTCTGTCTGAAAACGCAGATTTTGCTGAACAGGTTGAACGTTCCGGCTTTATTTTTATCGGTCCAAAAGCAGAAACGATCCGCCTGATGGGTGATAAGGTTTCTGCTATCAATGCGATGAAAAAAGCGGGCGTTCCTTGTGTACCTGGCTCTGATGGCCCATTGTCTGATGACACAGAGAAAAACAAAGCCTTCGCTAAACGCATCGGCTATCCTGTCATCATCAAAGCGTCTGGCGGCGGCGGCGGTCGCGGTATGCGCGTCGTCCGCAGCGATAAAGATCTGGAACAATCAATCAATATGACCCGTGCGGAAGCAAAAGCTGCTTTCAATAACGATATGGTTTACATGGAAAAATTCCTTGAGAATCCACGTCATATTGAGATCCAGGTATTGGCCGACGGTCAAGGTCAAGCCATTTATCTGGCTGAACGTGATTGCTCTATGCAGCGCCGTCACCAGAAAGTTGTCGAAGAAGCCCCTGCACCAGGCATCACGCCAGAAATGCGTCGCAGCATTGGTGAACGCTGTGCTAACGCGTGTATCGAAATTGGCTATCGTGGCGCCGGTACTTTCGAATTCCTGTATGAAAACGGCGAATTCTATTTCATTGAGATGAACACCCGTATTCAGGTCGAACATCCCGTTACAGAAATGATTACCGGTGTTGACCTGATTAAAGAGCAATTGCGGATTGCCGCAGGTATGCCACTCTCAATTAAGCAGAAAGATGTTGTTATTCGTGGTCACGCTATTGAGTGTCGTATCAACGCCGAAGATCCGAACACGTTCCTGCCAAGCCCAGGTAAAATTACCCGTTTCCACTCACCAGGTGGATTTGGCGTACGTTGGGAATCGCATATTTATGCTGGCTACACCGTTCCCCCTTACTATGATTCAATGATTGGTAAGCTGATTACTTACGGTGAAAATCGAGACAATGCCATTGCCCGTATGAAAAATGCATTGGCAGAATTGATCATTGACGGCATCAAGACAAATATCGAGCTTCAACAGACGATTATGAATGATGAAAACTTTCAGAATGGTGGCACTAATATCCACTATCTGGAGAAAAAACTGGGATTACAGGAAACTTAAAACCGGTTTAATGACATCAATACCTTTGAAGGAGCGCTTAAACGCTCCTTCAGATTACTGACAAAACGCCGCTTTTTAGCCGACACTTTGTTTTAATCGAGTTCTGTTCGCCAAACGGAGTTTACCGCCACTTTAAAAACCCACCTTGAGGTAAAATCAGTGTGATTTTAGAATCTGTAAAAAGGGCAAACGCATCACGAAAAAACCGGTAAAAATGTTAGTCATTAAAGGTAAAACCGAAAGTCATTAAAGGTAAAACCGAAAGTCATTAAAGATTTTTTAAAGCAGGTAAAAAACTCGGTACTATACTGATATTAGAAGAGAAAACACCAGGAAAGACGGCTTTTAAATCTATTAACCGTATTAAGAAAATTTTCTCAAAAAAAAGATTTTGCATGCCTGAAAGGAGTTTACGCAAAATGAGGATAATCGTTAAAAAAACTGAGAGGCTTTTAGATTAGATATGGAAAAAAGGACAAAAACGTTTAAAAGCATTAAAGATGATTAAAGAAAAATGAGCTATTTCCTTTTTAGCGGTGATTAACTCAGTTATCTATCAGACAAAGGTTAAAAAAATAGGTTCCGATTAATACCAGATTTTTAAGCAAGATAGAATGGCTAAAAAACAGTTTACTCCCTGCCATATTTAATGCATTTACCAGCGATGCTATACTCCGTTTATTTTATAATTACCTAATCAGCCATGACCATTTAAAAGCTTAAATACAGAGATATTAAAGTTTTTATATAAAAGGCGGATTTAACTAAATACATGCAACTTTTCAAAAGGAGAGTTAATTGTATTTAACCGAAGTCATCAACCATTAAAAGAAAGTCGAAAAGAAATCAGCATGCAAAAGAATATTATCCGAACAGATGGGTATTAACGCGCTTTCTCATCGTTATTTTATGAAGAAAACCATAAAAACAACGCAATAAAAAATGGATAAAACGATTAATCTAGCAGGATTAACACCCTGAAAAAACGGGGGATTATCTGAAAAAACATCAAGGATAGTGATTTATTAAAACTACTCAGAATTGCCGGTAAAACAGCGTCAGTAAAGGGTATGATTAACGTTGGTTTAACGTAAAACACGATATCCTATAGTGATTAAACTTAATAAAAATCAGGTGGTAAAAGTGGTAACAAACAGTCAAAACACTAACTAATTAAAACTCTAAAAACCAAATCCCACCCACTCTTTAAATTAATAATCTTTTACTCTATAAATAATTTCTCCAGATAGTGAGATACTTTTATACAACTTATTCAATAATTAACTTTTACAAAAATAAACTCATGTAAATATCAATTAAAAAAATAGTAACACCAACATCAATATTCCAGCGCAAGCTCGATAAACGCCCGCGCCGCCGCCGTCTGGTAAGCTCCTTTTCGCTGCATGAGAACCGCCGTTCTTTGTAGCAGTGAGGGGGTTAGAACAATCGAAACCAATTCCTCCCGATCACAGGCAATCTTTGCCGGCAGCAACGTGGCAAGGCTTGTATGTCGGATGATCTCAATGACAGCGCTTAGCGAATTGGCCTCCATCAAAACGCGGGGACAAATGTCGTTCTGCCTACAATAACGATCGATCTGCTTTCGTGTAGCGAACTCGGACGTGAGGAGAACCAGAGACTCGTTGTTCAAGGCTTTCAGACTCATCGTTCGACACTTTGCAAGGGGATGCTCCTTACCAACGACCAGCGCTAGCGTCTCCACCAGAAGTCGTTGTGCATCGATATCAGGCGAGTGGATCTCATCAAACGCAATCCCGACATCAAGTTCGTCATCGACCAGAAGCTCTTCAATGCGCTCCTGCGACATCTCCCGAACCGTTAACGTGATGTTGGGATAGAGATTGTGGAACGACTTGACCAAGGGGCCGATAAGATAAGTTGTGAACGTCGGCGTGACGGCAACGCGCAGAGAACCGCGACTCAGATCACCAACGTCGTGGATCGCCCGTTTTCCTTCCTCCAAGTCCTGTAATGCCCGTCGTGCATAGCGGAAATAGACCTCGCCAGCATCCGTCAGCTGCGTGGCACGTCCGGTCCGATCAAACAGTTGCGCCCCAAGGGTTTCCTCAAGCTGCTTAATCTGCTGCGACAATGCCGGCTGAGACACATGCAAGGCTGTAGCGGCACGCGTGAAGCTGTGGTGCTCGGCCACGGCAAGAAAATAGTTGATATGTCGTAAAAGCATGTGGGTCTCCATAAGGTATGCCTATGGAGTACATAATAAATCAGTCTTTTACCTTATGGATATCCGAAAGTAATCTTCAATCCATCTTTTCGTTACACGACACAGAGATCAACCATGAAAGAGATCATCAAAGGTTTTCTGAAATTCCAGCACGAACTCTCTGAGTCGGCAACCACGCTTTAATTCAATCTATTTTCAATGAGGTTTTCCCTATGAATTTTGTAAAACGCACTATCGACCTTGCGATGAAAAATGTGGAACAAGGGGGCCGGCCGTTCGCCACCGTGATCGTACGCGACGGCGACATCATCGCTGAAAGCCCGAACCTGGTAGCACAGACCTGCGATCCGACCGCACACGCGGAAATCCTGGCCGTACGAGAAGCGTGCAAGAAGCTCGGAACCGAGCACCTGACCGACTGCGATATCTACATTCTCGCCAGCCCCTGCCCTATGTGCCTAGGCTCGCTCTACTACTGTAGCCCGAAACAGGTTATCTACATCACCACACGCGAAGACTACGCACCATTCTACAAGGATGATCGCAAGTACTTCGAGCTGGATACATTCTACGCAGAGTACGCGAAGCCCATCGAGGAACGCCGCTTGCCCATGATCCAAAAGAAGGACGAAAGCGCTATCAAGGTGTACCAGCGCTGGCAAAAGCTGAACAAGAAGTGACTCTCTGGCTTCTGGTCGGACATCCAGAATTTGAGATCGACATGGCGATACGACCATCGTGATTGCCTTTCATATGTCACATTATCGGGATTTTAAAAACTTCTACTGTGGATTAGTTCGACGATATCACCAACAAGACTTTCCCACTCTGTTGAGTTATACCCGCTTTCTGAACGTCATCTCCTCGGTTTTAGTGGCGTAGACAGTATTGAATAAGCGCCTGCCTAATACTTTGCTTGGTACTTAAAAACAGTAATGGATAAACGATACCTTCTGACTCAGAAAAACGGTAAATAGCTCTCAACTGGAGTTTGGAGTCAACATAATCGTGATAAGTGGTGAGACCAAGATCTGCTGCTTCTATACATAATGGAGTGCTTTCAGGATGGTCGTTTACCCTTCCCTCAAATCCAGCAATGAAACTATCAAGAAGCTCTTGAGTAGCGACTTGGCCTATATGTCTTGCCAAATAGTAGAACCGGTCATGAAGCTGGTCCCGGAATGCAAAAGAATACTCAAATCTCATCAACCAATCCTTTCAGCCCAGCCCTAAGGTTGGCAGATGAAACTGTCCGGCCTGCTTGCACGTCCTTTTCAGCAAAAGATAGCAGTCGTAACAGGGCCATCTGCTCCTGCTGCATTTCAAACTGAACAGGATCTTGAACCACGTAGAGAGGTTCTCCATTTTGTGTGACGACTACGGGGTCGGAAACATCCATAGAAGCCAGTTCTTTCTTGAATGCTGATACTGTAGTTATGCGTGGCGAAGTAAATAGGGTCATAGCGTTCTCCAATAATGAAATACAACTCCCAATGAAAGAATATACCCAAATCACCGATGAGTCCATATATGGGCTGTATATGGACATATCCTGTCAGATTACTGACAAAGCGCTGTTTTTTTATCCGGCGCTTTGCTTTAATTAAGTTCCGTTCACTAAACGGAGCTTGCCGCTATGTTAAGAATACCTTCTCCCCAGACTTTCGCGCCAGCAACGCTCTCGCTTGACAAGCTATCACATTTTTCCTGAATGAATTCGCATCTTGCCGTACAATCCTTCTCTTCTCATCTTATTTAATTACCGGAAGAACGAATGGACAGACGATTTGTTCAATCCCACAAAGAAGCACTTTGGGCCGTGTTCCTAACGCTTGCTTATCTTATTGGCTGGCTATTGACAGCCTATTTACCCAGCGAAGCTCCCGGTGTCACCGGCTTACCTCGCTGGTTTGAAATGGCATGTTTGTTACTACCAGTTGTATTCATTATCTTCTGCTGGTTAATGGTGAAATTTATTTTCAAAGAAGTCCCGCTGGAGGATGAGAATGCAAAGTGAAGTTATCTTACCTCTGCTTGGCTATCTTGCATTGGTATTTCTGCTGTCAGTTTACGCTTATCGACGCCACCAGAAAGGCCCCTTCCTGACTGAGTATTTCCTTGGCAACCGTTCAATGGGCGGCTTTGTATTGGCAATGACCATTACCGCTACCTATATCAGCGCCAGCTCATTTATCGGCGGGCCAGGAGCCGCCTATAAATATGGTCTGGGATGGGTATTACTGTCGCTAATTCAGTTGCCGGCAATATGGCTTTCCCTGGGAGTGTTAGGTAAGAAATTTGCCATTCTCGCCCGCCGCTATAATGCCGTTACTCTTAATGACATGTTGTATGCCCGTTATGGCAGTCGTTTTCTGGTTTGGTTTGCCAGCCTAAGTCTTTTAGTCGCTTTTGTCGGCGCGATGACCGTTCAGTTTATTGGCGGCGCACGCCTGCTGGAAACGGCTGCGGGTATCCCTTATGGCACCGGATTAATGATTTTCGGTATCTCTATCGCTCTCTATACCGCATTTGGAGGGTTTAGAGCGAGTGTCCTCAATGATGCCCTACAAGGGCTGGTAATGCTGTTAGGCACTGTTCTACTGCTAGTAGCGATTATCTATAAGGCAGGCGGTCTGTCGGAAGCAGTTACCACATTACGCGCAATTAATCCTGAGCTGGTTTCGCCACAAGGCGCTGACCATATCCTTGACGGGCCTTTCATGACATCGTTCTGGGTACTGGTCTGCTTTGGGGTAATCGGATTGCCTCATACCGCCGTCCGTTGCATCTCCTACCGCGATAGCAAAGCTGTTCACCGTGGGATTATCATCGGAACCATTGTCATGACGATCCTGATGTTTGGTATGCACTTAGCTGGCGCAATTGGTCGAGCCATTATTCCTGATCTGACCATTCCCGATCAGGTGATCCCAACATTGATGATCACTGTATTGCCGCCATTCGCCGCTGGAATTTTCTTGGCTGCGCCGATGGCCGCCATTATGTCCACAATTAATGCACAACTGCTGCAATCTTCTGCGACAATCGTCAAAGATCTCTATCTAAATTTGTTTCCACAACAAATCGTACAGGAAAAAAAACTAGCCCGGATCTCTAGTTTTTCTACCCTGATTCTTGGTTTGTTGCTACTTTTAGCCGCCTGGCGCCCACCCGAGATGATTATCTGGCTGAATTTACTGGCTTTCGGCGGCTTACAAGCCGTATTCCTCTGGCCATTAGTCTTGGGCCTGTATTGGGAAAAAGCCAATGCCTATGGCGCTATCAGTTCAATGATTACAGGGGCAACAAGCTATACTTTGCTCGCGAGTTTCAATATCCATCTATTGGGCTTCCACCCGATCGTGCCATCATTGCTACTTAGCCTGTTGGCTTTCTGGATGGGCAATACCCTCGGCCAGCGATTACCGCAAAAAGCGCTCAGACCTTATTAAAGGAAAATTTTTTATGCCTTGGATACAACTTCGATTAAATACCACAGGACAGCTCGCTGAATCCCTTGGAGATACTCTGATGGAAAATGGCGCAGTCTCAGTCACCTTTCAAGACAGCCACGATAATCCTGTATTCGAACCCTTACCGGGCGAGACCCGTTTATGGGGAGATACCGATATCATCGGATTGTATGATGCTGAAACCGATATGAAAGCTGTGATCAGCCAGCTCGAACAAGTTCCTGAGTTGGGTGAAGGATTTATTCATAAAATCGAACAATTGGAAGACAAAGATTGGGAGCGTGAATGGATGGATAACTTCCACCCAATGCGTTTTGGCAACCGCTTGTGGATTTGTCCAAGCTGGCGCGATGTCCCGGACCCAAACGCAGTCAACGTTATGCTGGACCCTGGACTGGCTTTCGGTACAGGCACTCACCCAACCACATCATTATGCTTGCAATGGCTGGACAGTCTCAATCTGGAAGGTAAAACGGTTATCGATTTTGGTTGCGGCTCCGGCATACTAGCAATTGCTGCGCTAAAGCTCGGTGCAACGCACGCTATTGGCATAGATATCGACCCACAAGCTATTCAGGCCAGCCGAGACAACGCAGAACGTAATGGCGTTCTGGAGCGTTTAACGCTATATTTGGCGAAAGATACACCAACCGATCTTGAATCTGATGTAGTAATTGCTAATATTTTGGCAGGCCCTCTGCGTGAACTCGCCCCTGTGATTGGTGCATTACCAAAACCGGGTGGCCTGTTAGGTCTATCGGGTATTTTAACAAATCAGGCAGAAAGTGTTATTCATGCCTATACTGATAAATTCGCAATCGATCCTGTTGCGGAACAGGAAGAGTGGTGTCGGATATCTGGGGTAAAGATAGTAACAAATTAAAATTATTTTATTTTGATACTATTGCAAGTGTGAATTTTGATCGCTTACTGATGGTAATCCGTGCTATCAGCAAACTTGCTGATAGAAATATCCTAAGTGACAAACTTTACCGATAACATATAACACCATGTTATTTATGAATAATTATGTTTATCCCAGAAGAAAAGTTGGAAAAAAGTTGTAACAAATGACGATTTGCTCAAAGTTTGGCCTTTCATATTTTGCGAAAAATGCGTAATATACGCGCCCTTGCAGTCACAGTATGGCCACTCTTTCTTCGTTTATGCGTATCGGACAATACCAGCTGAAAAACTGTCTTATTGCGGCCCCAATGGCTGGCATAACTGACCGCCCGTTTCGGTCGCTATGTTACAAAATGGGTGCAGGTATGACAGTATCGGAAATGCTTTCTTCCAACCCACAGGTCTGGAAGACAGACAAATCCCGGCTACGTATGGTTCACAGTGACGAACCGGGCATTCGTTCCGTGCAAATTGCTGGGAGTGATCCTGATGAAATGGCAGCAGCAGCGAAGATTAATGTCGCTAATGGTGCTCAGATCATTGATATCAACATGGGGTGTCCAGCCAAGAAAGTGAATCGTAAGCTGGCAGGTTCAGCTTTACTGCGTTACCCAGAATTGGTGGAAAAAATTCTTTCTACCGTTGTAAATGCAGTAGATGTTCCTGTTACGCTAAAAATTCGCACTGGATGGTCGCCAGAAGAACAAAACTGTGTAAAGATTGCCCAATTGGCCGAGCATTGTGGTATTCAAGCTCTGACGATCCACGGCAGGACTCGTGCCTGCTTATTTAACGGAGAGGCAGAGTACGACAATATTCGGACAGTTAAGCAGACTGTTGCCATTCCGGTTATTGCCAATGGTGACATTACTGACCCGCTTAAAGCCAGAGCAGTGCTTGAATACACCGGGGCTGATGCCCTGATGATAGGCCGCGCTGCTCAGGGAAGACCCTGGATCTTCCGGGAAATCCAGCATTATCTGGAAACAGGAGAACTGCTGTCACCGATGCCGATTGGCGAAGTACAGCATTTGATGAACGAGCATGTACGGGAATTGCACGACTTTTATGGTCCAGGCAAGGGAGCCCGTATCGCACGTAAGCATGTATCTTGGTATCTCCGGGAACATGCTCCTGATGACCAGTTCCGGCGCACATTCAACACCATAGAGGATGCCAGCGAACAGCTGGAGGTGTTGGGGGCATATTTCGAAAATTTTGCGTAATATAAAGAAAAGAGCTGACAGAACTATGTTCGAACAACGCGTAAATTCTGACGTACTAACCGTTGCTACTGTAAATTCACAAGATCAGGTAACTCAAAAACCTTTACGTGATTCAGTTAAACAAGCACTGAAGAACTATTTTGCTCAATTAAATGGTCAAGATGTTAATGATCTGTATGAGCTGGTATTGGCTGAAGTGGAACAGCCATTGTTGGACATGGTGATGCAATACACCCGTGGCAACCAAACACGCGCTGCCCTGATGATGGGCATCAACCGTGGCACACTGCGTAAGAAATTGAAAAAATATGGCATGAACTAATTACTAAAGTTAGTTCATTAAAAAAGGCGCTGTACCTCTTGGTAAAGTGCCTTTTTTGCCAAACCAAAAAAAAGTAATGCCGAATTTTGGGGGCCTTACGCAATAAAATGCAGATTATTTAGTTGCCTGGCAATTATAAAATCTGCATTGAACCTTTCTTTTGCTTGATTGGTTTACCATAATTCCAAATCTTCCCAATGTCAGGTCATTCTGTAACTGATAGGTTATTCTCAGCTTTCATTAAAATGAAATAATTGGTTACAGCCAACAATAAGATAAAACAACCACAACATATCAAGACAACACCAAGATGTTGGTTCCAACCCGCTAGCGCAAGACCTGTGCCTAACATCAAATAATATAGCAAACCCAATAATGCTCCTGCTGTTCCCAATCTATCCGTATAATTAATCAATGCAGAAGCCAGGATGTTAGGAATTGCAATTCCGTAGGCCACAACAATCAAAATCATAGGCAGAATAAACAACCAAGTATCTTCCAGAACCATTATCAATCCACCACCAATCAGAACAATAACAGAAGCAAGAAACACTAAATTTGATGAATTCCACTGTTTGTTGAGCAAGAGTTTATTCAACCAAGCACCAATACCTGCTCCCGATGCCAAAAATAATCCTGTGTAACCAAACATCTCAGGAGAGAATCCTAACCGTTCAAAATTAAATGGAGCTAATTGGTAATAACTGAACAAACATAGGTTAAAGAGGGCTATCAACAGGGCATTACGCCAAATTGCCATATCCTTGAGCATCATAAGTAAAGTACTTGTGAGTGGTATTATCGCCACTGCTACCGGACGGGTTTCAGGCAGATAAATAGCACCCCAACCCGACAGTAATACCGCGAGTAAAGACAAACCCAAAAAAACGCCTTTATATCCCCAGAAGTACACCAAAATAGAACCACTTATCATGCCAATTGCCGGACTTACTGCCAAAGCTACGCCCACGATAGAAAACACGCGAGCTAATTCACTTCCTTGATAAGAATCTCTCATTATTGTTTGAGTTCCTACCGAGCCCACTGCGGCCCCAAATGCAGATAACATTCTGGCCGCCAATAACAACTCAAACTGACGGCTCAGTAATGCCACTAATGAAGCACCGCTATAGAGTAATAATCCACTCAATATCGTTGGCCGTCTTCCTATGAGATCACACAAACGTCCCCAAATCACCACACCGATGGCGAAAGCAAAAAAATATAAAGATAAAGTTTGAGCGGCTTGTTCAGCACTCACTTTAAATTCCTTTGCGATATCGGTTAACGCCGGGCTATAGATGGTTTCTACAATTTGTGGAAACATCATTAACGCTGTTGCCAGTACAAGTCCAATTTTACGTTGCATTGTATTTTTCTTAATCAGTTAGACAATAAGCGTAAATTAGCACTCCATCAGTTGTCGCATTATAATAATAAAGACAATTTATTTATTAAATAGGACATAAATATGACATGGCTTTCTCGTGATGATAGTTTTGATCCTGATAGCCTTGGAGTACCGGTAGTGGGGATTGCAGCCGAACTAGGTCAGCATGACTCAGGATTTCATCAACATGAGATGGGGCAATTATTATTTACCCAACAAGGGTGCATTAATATCACCCTGGCAGATCACCTATGCATACTTCCACCAACTCGGGTTGCCTGGATTCCACCATGTATTATTCATAGAGCAGAAATAAAAGAATCCGTCGGATACCGCTCAATTTATCTGGATGTAAATCAAATCGGATACTTAGCGGAACACGTTGAGGTATTGGAAGTTACACCTCTGTTACGCGCAGTATTAGAACGAATAGCGCTGGCTCCCTTTAATACAGATTGGTTACATGGAGCTGCTGCTAACCTATTGGCCGTCTGCCTTGACGAAATCCATCTGGCAAAAAGAGAACCGACATTATTACCGCTCCCTTTCGACCGTCGTTTGGCCCGTATTCCTCTGACCACACTGCCACCACCACTCAAAATACTTGCCATGAATATCGGCGCCAGTGAGAAAACCATCAGTCGGATCTTTCGCCGAGAAACAGGATTGAGTTACCAGCAGTGGCGGCAACAGTGGCGTTTGATCAAATCTATAGAATTACTGGCAAAACAGGGAAATTTGTCATCTGTCGCTAATGAATTAGCATTTTCCAGTGATAGCGCTTTCATCCTCTTTTTCAAAAAAATGACCGGTCGATCCCCAAGGGAATATATGTTTGCTTATAAGGAACGTGGTTATTGAAGTAAATAGTTATTAAAGTAAATAGTTATTGAGATAATATACAAAAATTGCCGACATCAAAAGCATGATTCACCATATGAACAGAGATGCCGGCAAATGTATCAAATAAAGAAGATAATTAAATAAAAGCTAATAACACTCTACGTATATAAAATATACTTATTAAAAGCTATTATTTTTCATCGTCATTTATCAGTTGATAAGATACAGCAATATTTGCTGCCTGACCGGCTAATGGGCTGTAATCACTGGACAAATATATCCCTGCAATATAGTGGCTTTCACCGACATGAAATTTCCTATACCGAGATGTTCCAGGAGAACCTAATGACAACGAACGACCATCTCTCAAAGTAAAGACCGCTTGATCAACAGCACCATTGCCCCATACTTCCAAACTGGTAATTCGACTACCATTCAGAGAAATAGATGACGTCTCACCAGATATTGTACCTAATTGATGGCGACTACCATCATCAAATACAACTGTCAGACCTCCGACCCTCGCTGCCCCGCCAATACGCACAATATGTCCCGTTAACGAATCTATCTTTCTTCTTTTTCCTCCATTAAGAGCCGGTTTGAGAGGTGGAGCCATATCTTTCTCTGGAGTCAATGCCTGAATTCTGGCTTTTGCTGTTTGACGGTCAAAGAAAGTAGAATAACTTAAAACATCAACATAGATTCTATTATTTACAGACTCAGCTTCACTTAATCTATCCCAAATACTGATATATTCAATTCCATGTAAACGACAGTGACCATGAACAGACATCACATTATTTGCAACAGTATCAGCCGTCGAGTTATTAAGAGCATCATTTAACTCTCTATCATATATATTATTAATATAGCTATTAGCCTGTTCTACCGTCTTTTTAATTAATCCTCGGACTTTTTCAATATCGATATTACTAAGCCCAATTTCATCTTTTCTCTCTAAACCAGCAACCCAATATGTTATCTGCATCATAACCGTAGTAGAAAACATGGGTAATATCTGATAGTTAACATCATCGGAAAAATTATTAAATTTTTTGTGATAACCGTCTATATTTTCTGCCAGGTTATTAAAAGCACTCCTCGCTTCTTCTGATCCTGGGTGCTTATCAAGAAGATCAGCAACGGTTGCCATCCGCTCTTGTATATATGCAATATCACCTGCAAGGATACCTTTAATCGTCTTTAACGCAGACTCCTCTATCATCCTTTCAATTTGTTTGACAATCCCTTCCCATATATTTTCTTTCGATTGAGGCCAGAATAAACCGACTAAAAAAGATATAGCAGGGCCAACTGAGGGTATAAAAGAGATTCCCCCTATGATTGCATTTTTTACAATGTCAGTAACATCCCACTCTAATGCACTCGTTTTTACCGCATATTCATTAGCTACAATGGTTCTTATGTCTAAAACATTTTCTGTCTGCATAATGAAACCCTTCAATTAAGATAAGATGTTTAGACCAAATTTGCCGTCACATAAGCAACTTTATCCGAGTTATTATAGATAACAAATTTACTATAATAAAAGGAGTTGCTAGGCACATTTAATACCTTATCTTCTCCTAATCCTACATCTATAGAACCAGACTCAAACCATTCAGAGGTAAAACTATGAGACCAGTAAAATTTAGCCGTAACACTATTTGCCAGCCCTGTATTGACAACTCTCAGAGATTTTCTGGATTCTGGAATTATTGGCGTATCTATTCTAAAAACTTCCACACTAGCATGAGGTGATATAGTCAGTTCACTCAAAGGCCCAACTGCATTTAAGTCTTTATGTACTGGAACAGGAGAATTAGAATAAACTTCTGCTTTCTGCTCATCTGAATCAACAACAATAGTTATTCTAGACATATTTATTTTCCTCATTCAAATTTAAATAAGACTCATTCAACTTACATATAAATATTTTCAGAACACAGTATTACCACTTAATTAAAGATACTCTTTAATCATCATAGAACCAATATTAACTTTGAAAATTAATTCCCCAATATATTACGTGGACTTTACATACCACAATAACTCACCAGAACATTAAGATATCCACATTATAATTAATGTCATTAATGAGACATATCTGAAACAAACCACAATAATAAAAAACTATAGCAGATATATATTTCATGTCAACGCTCTGCTTCAATTAAATTACTATTATTTAAGAGTTGGTGAAATTATATGATATATAAAAAATACATATAAAAAACATATATAAAAAATTTAAATAGAAATTATTACCATTGAGTTATTCACCTGAAATTATAATGTTAATCTTGGTTACTATAGCGCTATATAATTCTATTCTTTATTTTACAAATTTACCTTTTTCCAGTTATCTATAATAATTCACCAAATTAACTCACAACGTTAAAATGACAACAAATAAAACCTTAGTATCCTAAGAATATATTTCTGCCATATCCGCATCAATAATATTTTTATTACCAATTGATTATATCTTCTACAAGATAACAGATGAACATTCTTAAAATCATTCTCTTTCTGATGAAAGAAAGTTAGCTTAATAATAGAGAAATAATTTTGACTGTAGATTTTAGCCACTCAAATTATGCTGAATACAACTAATTGGCCTTTCATCACTCCACCAATAAACTATATCGCTTAAAATATGACGAAAAAAACCCAGAAAAAATAAGGGCGGGTTTCAAGGCATTTGAAACCACACTCGTTGCCCCGACCCCAACTAATACCAAACTTAAAGCATTATTAATGGCGTCCTCACCTTGGGAAAAACAACCTTCCCAGTACTACGAGGATAATCAACCATCTGAATTCCCTTCCTGTGAAAAAGAATACGTCTCTATCCTCCCAAATACGCATTTCTCACAGCTTCATTAACCAATAATGCAGACCCACTGTCTTCCAGTACAATTTTACCGTTTTCCAATACATATCCTCGGTCAGCCAATTTCAACGCTTGATTTGCATTCTGCTCAACCAAAAAGATTGTCATCCCCTCTTCCCTCAACTGCTGAATAGTATCGAAAATCTGAATAATCACTATCGGCGCCAATCCCAATGAAGGCTCATCCAGCAACAATAACTGTGGCTGGCTCATTAAAGCGCGACCAATTGCCAACATTTGCTGTTCACCACCGGACATTGTTCCAGCCCGCTGGTGACGCCTTTCCTGTAAACGCGGAAATAAATCATAAACCCGCTGAAGGCGCTGCGGATACTGAGTCCTATCAGCAAAAAAGCCGCCCATTGCCAAATTCTCTTCCACTGTCATACGAGCAAACACTCTGCGCCCCTCAGGAACAATCGCAATGTCCTCACGCATAATACGAGATGTCGGCCATTGGGTGATCTCCTTACCACGAAAAATAATGGAACCTTCGGTTGCTCTGGGTTCACTACATAAGGTACTGAGCAACGTTGTTTTTCCTGCGCCATTTGCACCAATTAGAGTGACGATTTCCCCCTGCTGAATATTCAGGCTGACCTGATGTAATACCTGAACTTCTCCATAATGGGCAGATACCCGCTTAAATTCCAACATAATTAATACACCTCGCCCAGATATGCCCGGATAACATCCGGGTTGTTACGAATCTCTTCTGGCCGTCCTTGCGCCAAAGACATTCCCTGATTAACAACATAGATACGATCTGATATTCCCATCACCAATTTCATATCATGCTCGATCAACAATACAGAAACTTGATGATGTTCTCTCAGTTCAGCAATTAACGCATTAAGCTCCGCTGTCTCTTTTGGATTCAGCCCCGCAGCAGGTTCATCCAGCATCAAAATCTGCGGACGAGCTACCATACAGCGGGCAATCTCCAAACGCCGTTGCTGACCGTATGCCAGATTACCGGCCTGTCTGTTTGCCAATGGTAATAAACCAATCCGTTCTAACCAAGTTATGGCCCAATCTACAGCCTTAGATTCTGCTCGGCGGAATGCCGACGTTTTAAAAAGACCGGCCAAAAGGCCCCTTTTCAGGTGCTGATGCTGCGCTACTAACAGATTTTCAATCACCGTCATCTCTCGGAACAACCGCACATGCTGGAATGTTCTGATAATGCCCATACGTGCAATCGCCTGCCCAGATAACCCTTCCAGATGTTTCTCCCGCAGTTTTATCGTACCGCTAGTCGGACAGTAAAATCCGGTCAGACAATTAAAGATCGTGGTTTTCCCAGCACCATTAGGGCCAATAAGAGAAACAATTTCCCCCTGATTTAGCCTCAAGGCAATGTTATTAACCGCGAGCAAGCCACCGAAGCGCATGGTCAGATCGGAAACTTGCAATAATGGCGTTGCACTCATGGTTGCTTTCCTCCCTGTACCTGCCGTTCCAATTTAACATGACGGCGTTTTGTCGGTAGCAACCCTTGCGGGCGCCAAATCATCATCAATACCATCATTGCCCCTAGCAGCAACATGCTGTAGGCATTCAGGTCACGCATCATCTCACGGGAAACCACCAACAAAACGGCCGCCAGAATCACCGCAGTCTGTGAACCCATCCCTCCGAGTACTACAATCGCCAGCACAAAAGCAGATTCAACAAAAGTGAAGGACTCCGGGCTGACGAACCCCTGCCGGGCAGCAAATAAAGTACCGGCAAAACCAGCAAATGCAGCACTGATAGTAAATGCAGCCAGTTTAATTCGGGTTGGACTTAAACCAAGAGAGCGACAAGCAATCTCATCTTCACGCAGCGCTTCCCATGCCCGGCCTAATGGCATACGCAGTAGCCGATTAATAATAAATACTGTCAGTATTACCAACAGTAACACCACCAGATAGAGGAAGATGACCCGATCACTGGGATCGTATTTCAAACCAAAGAAGTTGTGGAAAGTATCCCAACCTCCCTCTTTCACACTGCGGTTAAATTCTAACCCGAAGAAAGTCGGTTTTGGGATCTGGCTGATACCATTCGGACCGCCGGTTATTTCAGTGTTATTCAACAGTAGAATGCGAACAATTTCACCAAAACCAAGGGTAACAATTGCCAGATAGTCACCTCGCAATCGCAATACCGGAAAACCTAATAACAGCCCCGATAAAGCCGCCGTTAACCCCGCCAGCGGTAAGCTCTGCCAAAATCCTAATCCGTAATAGTGACTTAACAAAGCGTAGGTATAAGCACCGATAGCATAAAAACCGGCATACCCAAGTACCAGCAACCCCGATAAACCAACCACGACATTCAAACCCAACCCTAGCATGACATAAATTAACGTCAGCGTAGCAATATCAACACTACCACGGGAGACAATAAACGGCCAGATAATTGCAGCAATAATGACCAATATTGCCAATAACTTTTGCCCTTTAGTTGAGCCATCGAAATCCGGCAACGACCAATTTTTAATCGGTATTTTCTTCATTGTCTGCTGAACAACCGGACGCAATAACTGAAACAGAAAAACAACCGCACAGCCAATACCAATCCATAACCATCGCACTTCATCGGCACGATGGACGACCAACTTCGTACCGTCCAGTGACAATTGCATCCCCATCATAAAGGCAGACAACACAAATAAAACGACTGAGGCAATAACGGCATTCATCCAATTGGCATGTTTCATACTTTTTCTACCTCTGGACGGCCTAAGATTCCAGTGGGCATAAACAACAGCACAACAATGAGTAGAGCAAAGGAAACGGCATCTTTATATTCTGTGCTCAGATAAGCAGAAGTTAGGGCTTCTGAAATTCCCAAGATCAAGCCACCAATCATCGCCCCCGGAATACTGCCAATTCCTCCCAATACCGCTGCGGTGAAAGCTTTCATTCCTGCCATAAAACCGATATACGGATTTATCACACTGTAGAACTGCCCCAACAAAACACCGGCTACTGCGGCCATTACCGCACCGATAACAAAGGTCAAGGAAATCACTCTGTTAGTATTGATCCCCAACAAACTGGCCATTTTCAGATCTTCCGCACAAGCACGGCAGGCACGCCCCATACGGGAATAGCGAATAAACAGCGTCAATATCAGCATGGCAAGAAATGTCACTATCCAGATGGTCAGTTGCATTGCGCTAAGGCTGGCAGAAAATCCATCGCTTTCACCTAATACCCACTGTCCGGTAATCAGGCTAGGCAAGGCCAGATCGCGAGAACTTTGTGACAGGCTGACATAGTTTTGCAAGAAAATAGACATCCCAATCGCTGAAATCAGGGCAATCAGGCGCTTGGAATGGCGAACAGGTCTGTAAGCCACTCGTTCAATACTCCAACCATAAGCAGCAGCAATGACAATTGATGTTAAAAAAGCGGCAGTAATCAGCAACCAGCCCAAATCAATTCCCATCATGATAAGAGCCGCAATCACAATAAAGGAGACATAGCTACCAATCATATAAACTTCACCATGAGCGAAGTTAATCATCCCGATAATGCCGTAAACCATCGTATAACCAATGGCAATCAATGCATAAGTACTACCCAGAGTCACTCCATTTAACATCTGTTGTAAAAAATAGAGAAATTGCTCCGACATACGTTGTACCTCTGGAATAACAGCGCCTAGCAAACAGGCGCTGATGACCGTTCTAATGACTTTACTTCACAGAAGTGGAAGAACCATCTGCATGCCATTCAAAAATACCGAATTCGAATCCTTTTAGATCGCCAACAGCATTCCAGCTCAGTGTTCCCATTACGGTATCCACTGGATTCGCTTTCAAGTCTTTCACCAAATCAGTCGGTTCCATACTACCGGTACGGTTCATTGCCGCAGCCAGAGATTGCAGAGCAGCATAGGTAGTCCAGACGAACGGACATGTCGGATCGCTTTTCTTACCTTTGATCGCCTCAACAATAGCTTTGTTCACCGGCACCTGATCGTAACGCTTAGGTAATGTGACTAACATGCCCTCGGAAGCGGCTCCGGCGATATTGGATAGTGAGGAGTTACCTACACCTTCCGGCCCCATAAAACGAATATTCAGACCAGACTGCTTAGCCTGACGCAGAATTTGCCCCATTTCAGGGTAGTAGCCGCCAAAATAGACAAAATCCACATTTTCTTTTTTCAGGCGGGCAACCAGAGCCGAAAAATCTTTATCACCAGCCGTGACGCCTTCAAACAGGACAATATTAGCTCCCGCTTTTTTCAATTTATCAAGAACAGATCGCGCTAGCCCCTCTCCGTATTGCTGTTTATCATGAACAATAGCGATACGCTGAGGTTTAATCTTTTCAGCAATATATTTCGCTGCCGTTGGTCCCTGATCAGAATCCAGCCCGGTAGTACGCAGAATCATCTGGTAGCCACGAGTTGTCAGATCGGCATTGGTTGCCGCTGGTGTAATCATTATGACACCTTCATCTTCGTAGATGTCAGATGCCGGTTGAGTAGACGAAGAGCATAAGTGGCCGATAACATAACGAATGTTATCATTAATCACTTTATTCGCGACGGCCACAGCCTGTTTCGGGTCACACGCATCATCATATTCAACGCCCACCAGCTTATTGCCATTAATACCCCCTTTAGCATTGATATCTGCAATTGCCTGACGGGCGCCAGTAAATTCCATATCACCATATTGCGCAACTGGGCCAGACATTGCCCCCACAATCGCCACTTTGATCTCTTGCGCCCACAGTGAGTGACTCATCATCATGACAATACAGCCTGTTAATAGGCTTTTACCTGTTATGACTTTCATTTTATTTATCCCCGTGTTGTTATTAATCTAATTTATTGTGCTTACCTTTTAGATCTCCGATTATCTAATGGGATAACCGTGATCTTTTGTGATCGCTGATTAGATAAAGTAATTTTTATGAATAAGATTTTATTTTTCATGTTATTAAAATAGCATTTCATGCTTAAAATCAAATGAACAAGGTAGCTAAAAGCATTAATTACAGAATAAAATACCGCCAAAATTGATTGGAATTTAGACAAAATATAGTGTGATATTCTGGTTAAATATTAGTAAAGCAATCTTTCGCTCGAAATATCGATCATGTTAAAAACATTTTTCCAGTAATGTATAAAAGCGGTTACACGACGCTCCATTGAGCTATTCAACTAAAATTAATATGGAAAAACCATGAAGCTAACTATTGAACAACTTACTGTTTTATCAACACAAGATACGATTGATCTGAAAAAAATATGGCCTCAGCAAACACCTGAACAGTGGCAAATCTATCTAAAAAACGGCAATAAACTGTTCGTTGCTCGTTTTAATGATAGATTACTGGCCGCAGTAAAAGTGACTTTCAGTGATCAATCCGGCCTGCTTAAAGATTTATGTGTCCGTGAAATAACACGCCGCCGGGGAGTGGGTTTATATTTGATAAATGAAATAAAAGCTCAGCATCCCACCATTAACCAGTGGAAATTAAACCTTGAAAAGTTCTCCAATGCTAACGAACCGGCATTAAAAGGTTTTATGAGTGCCTGTGGTTTTTACTACGATCCCAAGTCAAATTCTTATTCCAGCTGACCCATTTTCCACACCGCCGCCACATTGCGGGCAGTCACCCTCAAATTCTCATGCCCGCAAGCAAGAGCATCAGAAAGAGAACAAACGCCGGGCATAATTGAGAAAACGGCATCCAATCCGTGCTCATGAACGATGCTATAGTTCTGACTTATACTGCCAACCAATGCGATGGTTGAAATAGCATACTTTTTGGCGATACGAGCAACACCAATCGGCGTTTTACCGTAAATAGTCTGGCTGTCCATTCGGCCTTCACCAGTAATAACCAGATCAGCGCCTTGGACTGCCTTTTCCAATTCCAGCGTGGAGATCACAATATCAATGCCCGGTTGCAATTTAGCGTCCAGCCAACCCAGTAAAGGAACGCCCATTCCCCCTGCTGCTCCTGCACCGGGTACGTCAATGACCTTACTGCCGGTCAGTAATTCAATTTTCTCACCATAATGGCGCAGAGCCGCATCCAATTCTTTCACCATCTTTGGTGTCGCCCCTTTCTGTGGCCCGAAAATAGCAGATGCGCCAAACTCGCCACATAACGGGTTAGTCACATCACAGGCGACAATAATTTCAGTCTGTCTCAAACGCGCATCCAAACCAGCAAGATCAATTTTAGCAAGCCGACTTAACGCAGCCCCGCCAGGCTCCAGCTCTTTTCCATCAGAATCAAGCAAACAGGCCCCCAACGCCTGCATCATACCAGCACCGCCATCATTAGTCGCACTACCGCCAATACCTAAAATTATCTTTCTGACACCTTTATTTAAAGCGGCCAACATCAGCTCACCGGTGCCATAAGTCGTAGTTATCAGAGGATTGCGCTTTTCCATCGGCACCAAATGCAAGCCAGAAGCCGCCGCCATTTCAATAACAGCGGTTTCTCCATCACCTAGCACGCCGAAAAAACTATCCACCGGCTGATTTAACGGACCAGTAACCGACAGGTGTACAACACTCCCATTGGTGGCTGCAACCATCGATTCAACCGTACCTTCACCACCATCTGCCATCGGCAATTTAATGTATTCGGCTTGTGGATAGATTTCACGAAATCCCAGCTCTATCGCTTCAGCGGCCTGTAAGGCGCTGAGACTTTCTTTAAATGAGTCAGGCGCAATAATAATTTTCATAGATCCTCCGCAAGGAAACCCTCGACTTTAGAGAGTGTCGCAAAAAGCCAGCATTGAAAATAAACCCACAGATTGTGTATAAAAAACGTTCATGCGGTAGCCCTAAGCCTATGTGGCACCAGGCTAGGCACCATACTGATCAGCGGGATCTGATAAATTATGATCCAATAAAACCAGAGTGATCCACAATGTGATATGTGTGACATTTAATGTACATAATGTACATATGGTAAAAGAAATATTTTTCAGTATTATAATCATAAATGGGTATGCCCATTATAACTGGGTATGCACATTACAACTGGGTATGCACATTGACCCCAATTTATGGGTAGTTTAGGAGGTGATATGAAAAGAATAGGGTTTGTATTGTTGGTGTTATTCTTCGGCATGGCTGTTTTCCCTGCGAGCGCTAACAATGGGCACAATAACTGCCGTCATGGGCCGTATATTGAATCGGGCAAGTGGATAAAGCGCTTTGGCAAGATGACACTGGCGGTTGTGCCAACCAAATGTGGTCGCAATCTTCACTTCGGTAGAACCAATGAGGCATTCAAAGAACTAGAGCGTAAGTTCAGCAACAGCCCACACTGGTACAATACGAAAGGTATGCGTAATCAGTTCGACTGCCACGTGGATATTGCCCGTAACAAAGATAAATGGAATCTCGATCCTTACCGTAAACATGTGGGGTATAGCGCAACGAAAAAAGCTGGCTGTAATCCATAATAATATCGTAAAAAAGGAGCTGAATCAGCTCCTTTGCTTTTCTGGTGATGCTTCCAATTTAGCAAAAACCGCAGTAAGCCCTCGTCCAGTGCGGACGGGGATCGTAACTCCTGTAAGACACATATTTCATAGAATTAACTGAGTGAGATGACAACTGTGAAAAATAAAAAAAGGCGATAAACCATTATCGCCCTTTTAATTTATTAATAATGAATGCGTTAACGCAAAATCACTTTATACCCGTCATCTTTCAAGTTGCCTCTTTGTTGGCTGCACTCGCTCACCCCGGTCACATAGTTATCTATGCTCCCGGGGATTCGCTCCCTTGCCGTCGCGATGCATATTGAAATCCATAGGGTATATATTTACGCCTCAATGGCTACACGCAATTTTTTCATGGCATTTTTTTCAAGCTGACGTACACGCTCCGCAGAAACACCATATTTATCCGCCAGCTCTTGCAGGGTAGATTTATTGTCATCATCTAACCAGCGGCAACGGATAATGTCCTGACTGCGCTCGTCTAAACTTTCTATCGCTACCGATAATTTATCAGCCGCATGGTTTTCCCAATTGTCCTCTTCAATGCCGTCTGCAAAATCAGAAGCTTTATCTTGAAGATACAGCACTGGCGCAACTGGTTGACCTTCCTGACCATCATCATCGGCAGACATATCAAACGCCATATCCTGCGCTGACATACGAGATTCCATCTCACGCACATCTTTGCTGGTCACACCAAGTTCTTTGGCGACCATTTCTACTTCGTCCTGATTGAACCACCCTAAGCGCTGTTTAGTTTTACGCAGGTTAAAGAACAGCTTACGCTGTGCTTTAGTTGTTGCAACTTTAACAATACGCCAGTTACGCAGTACATATTCATGGATTTCAGCTTTAATCCAGTGAACGGCAAAAGAAACCAGACGCACCCCAACTTCCGGGTTAAAACGACGTACTGCTTTCATCAGGCCAATATTCCCTTCCTGAATTAAATCCGCCTGAGGCAGCCCATAACCAGCATAGCTACGAGCGACATGAACAACGAAGCGCAGATGAGACAGAATCAGCTTCTTAGCTGCATCCAGATCTCCCTGGTAATGCAGCCTTTCAGCCAGTTCCTTCTCTTCCTCTGCTGTCAGCATTGGATAGGTATTAGAGGCACGGATATAGCCCTCTAGACTTCCTTGAGGAACTAACGCTAAGGTTTGCATTTCTTTGGCCATTCAAATCCTCTCAAATAAGGCTCAAATCGTTAGTATGGATTAGATTACATCAGTGTATATGAACTAACATTCAACATACAGCGGTACAGTCTATCACCAGAATGTGCATATTCAAGTTACAGATCCGTGGAAGAGTAATAATTTTAGCACCGACCATCCCTATAACGGGATCGCAGAACAAAAAATAACAGATAGTTTTATCTTTATGCAACTAACTTTATTTGTACTATCTCCTACAAATATTAATTCCATTTCATAAAAGTACCCGTCAGGTTCACTGAGAGAGTACAAGCACCTTTTTAATTAATTCTACACAGTAGAAAATCATGATTTTGGATTTAAGTCAGTGAATAAGAAATCCTTACCTAAGGAAAAAAGGAGATGATTATTGCGTTGTCAGGCTGATCTCGCTCAGCCTGTTGAAAAGATTATCGTTTTATTCTGGCGTAAAATGGCGCAAATGCTGAGTTGTCGCCAACCAGGCAGCGGCCCAACCAATCATCGCGGAGAGCAAAACCAGCAGCAGGGACTCATCCCATGAAAGCCCATGTAAATTAAATGTCGTGCCAAACACGCTGGCAACCTGGGTGACAACATCAGAAAGTTTCCACACCAACAGGGCAGACAGAATTAACGATAAAATTGCCCCCAAAGCCCCCAACAAAACACCGCCATTGAGGAACGGGCGCAAAATAAAGCCATCCGTTGCACCAATAAGCTTCATCACGTTAATCGTATCACGATGACTGAAAATAGTGAGACGCACACTATTACCAATGACCAAAAACAACGCAACGATCATCAGGATACCGATCACTGTCGCAATCTGACCGATAAGACCTGTCAGCGCCGCCAGACGGGCAAACCAGCTATCATCCATCCGAACTTCTTCAATACCTTTAACCTGAGAAACTCTATCATGCAGTGTGGTTAACGTCTGTGAGCTCTGAAAATCGATTTTCGGTGTGATAATAGCCACCGCGGGCAACGGATTCTCTTCCAACATATCCAACGCATTACCAAAACCAGACCAGGCGCGGAATTCTGTCATGGCTTCCTGACGTGAGAGATAGTTGACATTATCCACACCATCAAGTGCTTTTAGCTCAGTTATTAATTTCTGAGCACTGCTATCATCCAGTGATTTATCGAGATAGACAGTCAGTTGAGGGGTGGGATACCATTTTTCCGCAGCCTGGCTGACATTCTTCCACACAATGTAACAAACACTTGGTAATGTCAGGGAGATCGCAATCACCATCACGGTCAACAAAGTTGCCAACGGCTGACGTGACATATCTGTCAACGTATTCATCCAAGCATAGCGCCACTGTTCACGCCATCCTCCTTGTAAAACTTTACTTTTCGATCTTGTTACTTTCCCCGCAGCCTTACGCACATTTTTAACCATGATGCTCTCCCGCCATACGGCCCTGGCTTAGAGTCAGAATACGATATTTCCGTCTTTCAATCAGTGTCATATCATGGGTCGCCATCAGCACTGTCACCCCTACCCGATTGAATTCTTCAAACAGTCGTAAAATCCCCTCTGACAACTCACCATCCAGATTACCGGTAGGTTCATCCGCCAACAAAACCGTCGGCTTATTCACAACCGCACGAGCAATGCCGACACGTTGTTGTTCTCCCCCTGAAAGCTGAATTGGGAAATTTTTCGCTTTGTCCAGCAGACCCACCTTATCCAGAGCCGCAGAAGTCCGACGACGGATATCTTCCGAACTGGCGCCTGAAATAATCAGCGGCATTGCCACATTATCGTATACCGTCCGATCCAGCAGCAGATGATGATCCTGGAAAATCATACCAATCTGACGACGCAGAAAAGGTACCTCACGGCTTTTTAACCGACTGATATCATGACCGGCAAACCAGATATGCCCGGCGCTAGGCCGCTCAATGCCACAGATGAGTTTCAGCAAGGTACTTTTACCTGCCCCTGAGTGACCGATTAGAAATGCCATTTCCGCAGGGCGCAAATGAAAATCCACCCCTTGCAGGGCTTGCCGTCCCCCCAGATAAGCTTTACTGACCTGTTCAAAGCGAATCATAGGTAATTAATCCTCTCGGGCAAAAAGTGCCTCTATAAAGTCGTCTGCCTTAAATGGCCGTAGATCTTCAATTCCTTCACCAACCCCAATATAACGGATAGGAATTTCAAATTGATCAGCAATGGCGAAAATTACCCCACCTTTGGCAGTACCATCCAATTTTGTCAATGAGATACCTGTCAACCCAACAGCTTCATGGAACAGCTTAGCCTGACTTATCGCATTCTGACCGGTACTCGCATCCAATGTCAGCATAATTTCATGTGGAGCATTTTCATCCAGTTTTTTCATCACCCGGACAATCTTCTTTAATTCTTCCATCAGATGAGATTTATTTTGCAAACGACCGGCGGTATCTGCAATGAGTACATCTACACCTTTAGCTTTAGCTGACTGAATAGCATCGAAAATCACAGAAGCTGGATCTGCGCCAGTATGTTGCGCTACCACCGGAATATGGTTACGTTCCCCCCACACCTGTAGCTGTTCAACGGCGGCGGCACGGAAAGTATCTCCGGCTGCCAACATGACAGATTTACCTTGTGCCTGGAATTGACGCGCCAATTTACCAATGGTCGTCGTTTTTCCCACACCATTAACACCAACCATCAGAATGACATACGGTGTTTTTCCTTCAATGTCCAAGGGCTGATTTACTTTAGTCAGAATATCAGACATCTCTTCTTTTAGTTTGGCATACAAGGCTTCTGCATCTTTTAGCTCTTTACGGCTGGCATGCTCTGTCAAACTGCTAATGATTTTACGGGTAGTATCAACACCAACATCGGCAATCAATAACTGCTCTTCCAATTCATCAAACAGATCATCATCAATCTTTTTACCACTGAATAGGCTGAGAAAACCGGACCCTAGATTCTGACGGGTTTTAACCAAACTGCGTTTCAAACGAGAGAAAAAGCCCTCTTTAGTCGGGCGCTCTTGCTCTTTCACAACTGGCTTTGGCTGTTCAGTTTGCTCCTGTTCTGCCTGCTCCGCCGCCAACCTTGCGGCTTCCTCTGCAAGACGTTGTTGTTCTGCCTGCTCCGCCGCTAATCTTGCGGCTTCCTCGGCCAGACGTTGCTGTTCTGCCTGTTCCGCCGCCAACCTTGCGGCTTCCTCTGCAAGACGTTGCTGTTCTGCTTGTTCCGCCGCTAATCTTGCGGCTTCCTCGGCCAAACGCTGCTGTTCTGCTTGTTCTGCCGCCAATCTTGCAGCTTCCTCTGCAAGACGTTGCTGTTCCACCTGCTCCGCTGCCAATTGTTCTTCTTTTTGCTGCTCTTCCTGACGGCCACGCCCGAACCAGGAGAAAAAGCCTCTTTTTTTCTCTTTTGCCATTAGCCACTGCACTCCTCAAGGTTAAATCATGGCGTTACAACAAGGAATAATAACGAAATTAGAGTCAGTCTAACATTTTCGTAATAACTCAACACATATCAATCATGAATTTCATGGTAAATTAATGCCTGTAAGTCTTAATAACTGTTACGCAAATTATGGCAAAGAAACCACAACGGCAATCGATGGGACAAATCCGCATTATTGGTGGAAAATGGCGAGGCCGAAAATTACCTGTACCGGATAGCCCCGGATTACGTCCAACGACAGATCGCGTCAGAGAAACGCTATTTAACTGGCTAGCCCCGGTTATTCAGGAAGCACACTGCTTAGATTGCTATGCAGGAAGCGGAGCACTTGGATTAGAGGCACTTTCTCGTTATGCAGCACAAGTTACCCTGATTGAATATGAACGTAATATAGCCAAACAGCTTTCCACGAATTTGGATTTGCTCAGTGCCCAAAATGCCGAGGTCATTAACGACAGTGCATTAACCCATTTATCTCGATCAGGAAAACCCTACGATGTCGTTTTCCTTGATCCTCCTTTTCGTAAAGGAATGCTTAGCGAAACCATAAAATTGTTGGAAGAGCAAAATTGGCTGGCAGATGAAAGCTGGATTTATGTTGAAGCTGAATCTGAATCAACGGCGATTGATGTGCCTGGTAACTGGCAACTTCATCGTGAAAAAGTCGCCGGACAAGTCGCATATCGGCTCTATATCCGTTACTTACCTGCATAATGATTACTTTGGAGTAACACTGATGTTTATTCAATTAGGCAAACTGTTAATGATCTGCGTTTGGGGATTTCTGATCTTTAACCTGATCCATCCATTTCCAAAACCATTGAAGTATTTCATGGATGTCGCCATGATTTTCATGGTGGTTATGCATGCATTTCAAATGCTGCTTCTGAAATCCAGTCAGCCAAAAGAGCAAAAACTCTCTAGCCTGATGCAAACTAAAATCTTCTTTTTTGGTGTCTTTGAGCTACTGTCAATGCAGAAAAAACAACGGAAAGAGAAAAGTCATCACCTCAAATAGTGGACACGCACCCTAGTACCCGGAAAGTATATACAATTATGTGAGGAATGATTTATTTCATTCCCCTTTCCGGTATGAGTCCAAAAACTGTCGCCATCTGTCTCAAACAGATAAACCATTTTTTAATTCACTGCCTATTTCCGCACAGATACTTAAACCAATAACCATTATTTCAGTATATATTTTAATAGTAAGAGAGCAGACCCCTTATCCATCACTTATTTAAGGAACGAAGATGAGCTGGCCATTTATCGCAGTATTTTTCTCTGGTTGGTTGTATGTTGACGCAGCTTACCGTGGTCCAAACTGGCAAAGGTGGCTATTTAGGCCAATCACTTTACTATTGTTGTTATTGTGGGCATGGCAAGCACCTGAGCTGCATATTTCAGGTTATTTAATCTGTCTTGGGTTATTGACTGCTTTAATATCAGATGCCCTGCGCATGCTCCCCAGTAAGTATTCACTATTCTCTCTAAGCACATTATTCCTCTGTTATCTGCTCTACACGATAAGCTTTGTATCACAGATGAATTTCAGTTTCTTCTTCCCGTTGCCATTAATTTTGCTGGTTCTAGGTTCCATTATTCTGCTGGTTATTTGGAATAAACTGGAGGAAATGCGCTGGCTGGTTGTCGCCTCTGTCGTTATGCTCCTGATAATGGTGTGGATGGCAGGTGAGCAATACTTCTCCCTTAATACAGCGTATGGTTTCTCTCTGTTAGCAGGCACTATCTTGTTGTTACTGTCACACAGTTTCTGGTTGATTAACCATTACCGGTTCCAATTCAAATCTTCTAAGGCGATTGTGGCAACCTGTTATTTTATCGGCCATTTTCTAATTATTCGTTCCCTTTATCTTTAAGAGAAAAATTATATTGAAAATGAACAGCCGTACTCAGTCGCGCAATTTACCCATTTATTTTCTTTTTTTGTTTGACTCTAGAGTAGGCTCCAAAGTGTAGAGTTTAATTATTATCTTTGAGTTAACTCTGTTCAGGGGGAGTCCATGTACTCAAATTCAAACAAAAATAGTGCTCATCAACATAACCACCAGCATGGAAGCTGCTGTGCGACTACCACTTGTTCAGATCAGGCTAAACAAGTTAGTGAGCATTTACATAATCATGAACCTGGTAAGGCTTGCTCACATAAGCATAGCCCTTCCCATGATACACAAGAGACACAAGCACCTGAGCTTTTGGCAAGCCAACGTTTCAGTTGGGTGGTCAATGGTATGGATTGTCCGAGCTGCGCCCGCAAAATTGAAACTGCGGTCAGCAAAATTCCAGAAGTGAAACAAGCCAAGGTTCTATTCGCCACAGAAAAACTAGTCGTGGATGCGGACACAGATATCCGTTTGGCAGTTATTCAAGCCGTTAATCAGGCTGGATTTGCTCTACGCAATTCCGATTCAAGTCAGAAAGCAGCAAAAAGCAGCCGCTGGAAAGAATTTGCCCCGATCATCACTCTTTCACTGATGATGCTGATAAGTTGGGGAATCTCTCACATCAACCCCTCATTTGGCCGTATTGCCTTTATTATTACCACCGTGATTGGATTGGCGCCTATTGTCACCAAAGCCTGGCAGCTCATACGATCAGGCACGCCATTCGCCATTGAAACATTGATGAGTGTCGCCGCCATCGGTGCGCTGTTTATCGACGCCACCGCTGAAGCGGCAATGGTATTGCTGCTGTTTATGCTTGGTGAAATGTTGGAAGCTTATGCTGCCGGCCGTGCTCGTCGAGGAGTTAGTGCATTGATGGCATTAGTGCCCGAAGAAGCACTACTGATAAAAAATGGTGAGAAAAGAACCGTCCCAGTTTCAGACCTCCGTCCTGGCGATATTATTGAGATTGCTCCAGGCGGACGTTTACCCACTGACGCAGAATTACTCAATTCATTCGCCAGCTTTGATGAAAGTGCGCTGACAGGCGAATCTATTCCGGTTGAACGAACGCAGGGAGAAAAAGTTCCGGCAGGTTGTTTGTCCGTGGATCGCGCCGTCCAAATGAAAGTGCTGTCCGAACAGGGCAATAATGCCATTGACCGTATTCTGCAACTGATTGAAGAAGCCGAAGAACGCCGCGCACCGATTGAGCGCTTCATTGACCGTTTTAGTCGAATTTACACTCCGCTGATTATGCTGTTCTCCGCGTTGGTTATCATTATTCCACCTACTGTATTCAGCCAGCCTTGGGAAACATGGATCTACCGTGGTCTGACTTTGCTACTGATCGGTTGCCCTTGTGCTTTGGTAATTTCCACACCCGCCGCGATTACCTCCGCCCTTGCCGCAGCAACCCGCCGAGGCGCCTTGATTAAAGGCGGTGCGGCGCTGGAACAACTGGGACTAATCACCACAATCGCTTTTGATAAAACCGGTACGCTGACCGCCGGTAAACCACAAGTCACAGATGTACAACCAGCAGAAAACATCAGCGAATCTCAGTTATTAACTTTGGCTTCCGCAGTAGAAAGTGGCTCCCACCACCCACTGGCTAAAGCCATTTTGCAATACGCAGAAAGTAAAAAGGTTAATATTACCGAAGCTGAACAGCGTAAAGCGTTGGCGGGGGTTGGTGTTGAAGGTCAGTTAGACGGTAAACGTATTCTCGTCAGTGCCCCCGGAAAACTGCCAGAAAACACGTTATCTGATCATTGGAAACAAAAAATTGTTCAGTTAGAAGATTGCGGTAAAACCGTTGTCGCCGTAATGCATGATGAACAATTTACTGGCCTTATCGCGATGCAAGATACGTTACGTCAAGATGCAATTGATGCCATCCGTTTACTGAAAGATCAAGGGATTAAATCAGTGATGTTAACGGGGGATAACCCACGTGCAGCAACGGCAATTGCAGGTCAGTTAGGAATAGATTTCCGCGCTGGGCTAATGCCGGAAGATAAAGTCAAAGCAGTCATTGCATTGAATAAAGATCACAACACAATGATGGTCGGCGACGGCATCAATGACGCACCCGCAATGAAAGCTTCCAGTATCGGTGTAGCGATGGGAAGCGGTACCGATGTCGCTCTGGAAACCGCAGATGCAGCATTGACTCACAACCGTCTGACAGGTTTGTCGGAAATCATCACCCTTTCCCGCGCAACGCACAATAATATCCGCCAAAACATTACTATTGCCCTAGGGCTAAAAGGGATCTTCCTTGTCACCAGCCTATTAGGTATCACAGGCTTATGGATGGCAGTATTGGCGGATTCTGGCGCAACCGCTCTTGTGACGGCAAACGCGGTAAGGTTATTGAGGATTAAGCTGAAATAAATGAAAATCTCCTAGTTGCTAAGGATATGAGTCTTATTTCTGATTCATATCCTGTGCTATAGCAAGATAAATTCAGTGGTGAAAGCTCATTGACGTTCGAAAGCATGGTAAAAAGCAAAAGCGTTCATTTCTCAACCTGGCTGTTATATTCAGAGTTGACACTCTTTTTTCCGCACCAGATAGCGATAAGGCATTTGTTCCGTTTCTTGCGCAACCAATTGGTGCTCCATAAAACGGCAGAAACTGGGAATATCACGCGTAGTTGCCGGATCATCAGCAAGAATTAATAACATCTGCCCTGCTTCCATATGACGCACGGTTTTCCGCACCATCATTACCGGTTCAGGACAACGAAGCCCTTGTGTATCAAGGGTCTTGTCTGGATTAGTAAACACATCGGGCATAACTTATCTCTACAATTTCAGGCAATCTATAAAAGCGGATTATATTATAAAAAAGCTAGCAAAAATTAACTTTACATACAGGCATTTTGAATTTGTGTACAACCGACGTATCATGTGAAGCGCCGTTAGTTAAAACGGCAGATATTTGATTGGGTTCCCTCACCCCATGTTCCAAAAAGGTACAATAATGTTTTTATCAACTACGATTACACAACAGCGTGCTACCGTTTTAATTTGGCTTTCGCTATTTCATATTCTAATTATTACTTCCAGTAATTATCTGGTACAGCTCCCCGTCTCTATTTTCGGTTTTCATACCACCTGGGGAGCCTTTACTTTTCCATTTATTTTTCTTGCAACTGATTTGACGGTTCGTATCTACGGCGCACCACTGGCAAGGAGAATCATTACCACCGTTATGATCCCCGCATTGCTGATCTCTTATATGATTTCTGCCCTATTTTTCCAAGGCGTGTGGCAAGAGTTTACCGCGCTGCTTGAATTCAATCTGTTTGTTGCCCGTATTGCTTGCGCCAGCTTTATGGCTTACTTCCTCGGGCAGATACTGGATGTATACGTCTTCAATCGTCTACGCCAGAGACGTAATTGGTGGGTCGCTCCCGCAGCGGCGATGTTCTTCGGCAACTTACTTGATACCCTTGCCTTTTTCTCGATTGCATTCTATCGCAGTACCGATGCTTTCATGGCTGCTAACTGGATCGAGATTGGGTTAGTCGATTACTGCTTTAAGCTATTAATCTGCTTACTCTTTTTCCTACCCGCTTACGGCATTTTATTGAACCTGATCCTCAAATATTTCTTTAACTACCAAACTAATAGTACCTATATTCAAGTGAGCTGATTTTTATACGCCCGACAAATACCTGTCTCTTAATCAGATCGCTTGATTAAGAGATTGGACAAAGCAATAACCTGCCGCCCTGCCCTAATAATTCGATATTATGTCAGTGATATTACTACGATTTCCTATTCTAATTTCGCTTTTTCGGTTAATTTTACTCTTATCAATTAACAAAACTGATTGTAATGCTCGTTTTATAAGAATCTCTTTAAATTCCGCATTATCAATATTCGAATCCCATAAATCACCATTTGCATCAATGCCATCACAGGAAAAAATAAATAGATCGATCTCTAGATTTTTCAATTGTGTAATAAGTGATGAACTAATATAACAAGCATATTTACGATGCAGCACTCCCCCTGAACTGATTAATTGAATATTTTTCTTCTTTGATAATTCATGACAAATACGAATGCTATTGGTAAAAATAGTAATATTAATATCAGGAAGTTGCTTTGCCAGATACCAACATGTTGAACTTGCATCAAGTGCGATTATCATTCCTTCGTTTATCCAAGTCACAGCTTGTTGAGCAATAAGCGATTTACTCGAAAAATGGCTTTTAACCCGCATGTTAAAAGAGTCACCATTATCCTGTGTTTCCCTGTTTAAGCTTTTTGCTCTTCCATGCAGACGAAGAAGATAACCATGCTCTTGAAGAAATCGCAGATCCCGACGTATTGTCTCTTTACTCACTTGTAAAACTACGGAAAGTTCAGTAGTTGTTAATGATTCATGGTGATGAAGAAGATCCATGATTTTTTGATGACGTTCATTTCTCATAAAGGAATCCCTTTGATATTGGGACAGAATAGGATGATTCTGCCCAATATCAGCATTAGAAAACCACGCCTTGTTTAGCAATATATTTCCACATTTAGTCGTTTTCTCTGTGACGATGATAGCAAAAACGTTACCATTTCCTACTTTAACCGACATGTTTAAAAGAGATGGAGAGAAGAAATAAATAGGACAATTGTCTTTAACGGAAGATTACCTATTCCTATATAAAACTTTTAGCTAATAAGTTATAAGCCTCTTGGTGCTCACTAGGTGTATACAGTGCATAGCGATAAGAAAACTGCTCACGAGCCTTTTCTGACGATTCATAGCAACCGATACCAAACCAGGCAAAGAAAGAAGCGCCTAATACCGTCGTCTCGGATTCATTAACGACTTTTATGGGTAGGTTTAAAATATCTGCTTTTATTTGATTCCAAAGATAATTTCGGCTACCGCCGCCCACTAATATCAACTCCTTAGTATGAAATCCACTTATCTTTTCCAAAAGAGATAGGTTTTGTTTTAATTGATATCCTAACGCTTCTAATGCGGCACGATAAAAATGACGTCGTTCAGTATTTAACGTTATTCCGCACCATCCCGCCTCGGAGGTTAATAAACGACAATTCATTCTTAAGTTATTAGCGCCGGGAGGAACAGATAAAGCTTCATGGATCATTTGAAGATAAGCATCCGAAGGGGAAATACCTTGCCAAAAAAGCTGTCTGATCCATTCAAGTATTCCAGAAGCCAACCATTGTAATCCTGGATTAAAGATCCCTTTTCTTGCGTCTAATTCACATGTAGAGCCAGTATAATAAGGTAAAATATGAGTATTCACATGAGGGGTGCGTACCATCAGAATTTCCCAGGTGCCGGAAGATAAAACAGGTTGATTCAAACCCGCACCTGAGCCAAATAAAGCAAATTGCGTATCATGTCCAGAAGAAATAACTGGAATTCCCGCAGGCAAGTGAAATTCTTTAGCTATTTCTGATGTCAAAGTACCAATTTGTTCGCCGACAGCAATGAGTTCAGGAAATAAAGTCTCTGAAATAGAAATCGCATCTAAAATTTCCCCACTAAACTGCTCCTTATGAATATTTAGCAACTGACTGGTCCCAGCCATCGTTCTATCAGTTGACATCACTCCTGTTAATCGATAATTGATTAAAGAAGAAATAAATAACCATGCATGGGCTTTGTCAAAAAGAGTAGAATGATTTTCCTTTAACCAAATTAATTTATAAAGCGTATTAAAATTAAATTGCCCGACACCGGATATCGTTTGCAATTTCTCAGCGGAGAAGTAACGCTCAATATTTTCAACAATAGGGATTGTTCGTGGACACTTCCAACTAATTATTGGATAAAGTAGGCTACCCTGTGCGTCGACCAGTGTTCCATCAACACCAAAAGTCGTCACCGTTATTGCGCGTATCTTATAACTTGATAATTGAGGGATAATCACACGACAACAGCCTGCCAACCGTTCTAAAATGGCATCCAGCGACCATATGTGCCAGTGAAGATTGGCGTTATCAGGCTCACTAGTATTCGGTGTTGACTCCTTTGCAATCACATTACCCTGAGAGTCAACCGCAATAGCCCGCACATTGGTGGCCCCACAATCCAAAACTAAAACGATATCTTGAATCATACGCTCTCCTGTCTGGAATAGAGGCGGCACAATTCGTACCGCCAACAGCCACTATTTCTTATAGAGAGGCCCATAGTTTTTACAGGCTCGGTAATCTGAACCCTCTGGCTCCATACCGTGCGCACTCCATGCAGAAGGACGATAAATGGCTTTCTCATCCACGTTATGCATACAAACAGGAATCCTAAGCATAGAAGCTAATGTAATGAAATCGGCGCCAACATGACCAATAGAAAGCACACCATGATTAGCTCCCCAATTCGCCATAACGGAGTACACATCCTTAAAGGCGCCTCTACCGGTTAAACGCGGAACAAACCAAGTTGTCGGCCAGGTTTCATTTGTCCGCTTATCCAGAACGTCATGGATATCTTTAGGCAACTCCGCACTCCAACCCTCAGCGATTTGCAGGACTGGGCCAAGACCTTTAATAATATTGACACGACTCAGGGTGAAAGGAACGCCGCCTTTTGTTAAGAATTTGGAGGAGAAGCCACCCCCTCTGAAATATTCATGAAGCGCCGGGCGCCATTGCGTTGCAGCCAGACAAGCATCCACTTCCTCTCTGGTAATTTCCCAGTGAGGCTTCATCGTAGGATAGCCTTGAGCGTCTTTTTGGCAACAAGTCCCATCCAGTGTTGCAGAGCCTGAATTAATCAGATGAATCACCCCATTTTCAGCCTGTCCCGTGAGTTTTTTGCCCGTAACACGCTCGACAGATTCTGGAGACCAGAAAGTTCGAACATCAGCAAAAATCTGTGCCGTCCCTGTTAGCATATGGCCAAATAACATCGCAACGCCATTTAGACTGTCATTCTCAGTTGCGACCGTAAAGGGCTGACGGATGCCGTTCCAGTCAAATGAACTATTCAAAATCGCTTCCGCAGTATCGCCATTGGGGTATTGATCTGTCCAATGACGTTGCCCCTGAAAACCCGCCACAATCGCGTTGTAGCCGAGTGCTTCTTCACCATACCCTTTTTCTTTCAGTTTTGGGTTTCCCTGCATCATGTCGCGAATGCAAATAGCCATGAGTAAACTTTCGCGAAGAACTTGACGACGACTTTCTGGTGAACGGTGATATTGTTTAGCATTCAGATCTTCACCATATTGGAAATAGTTATCTGCCCAAGATAAAGCAATCTCAAGTTCCTCTTCATCATATATTTGCTGATCAATACGACGGCGTAATTCTGTCATATCAACAAATTGGACTTTCATACCAAGCCAAGATTCAAAAAAATCATGATCAACAATTGAACCTGCGATGCCCATTGATGCACCGCCAATAGAAAGGTAAGTTTTTCCTTTCATACTAGCAACAGCTAATCCGGCACGAGCAAATCGTAGCAATTTTTCTTTGACATCATCAGGAATACGAGTGTCATCAGCATCTTGAACTTCATGTCCGTATATAGAAAAAGCGGGGATACCTTTTTGCGAGTGGGCGGCTAAGGCTGCCGCAAGGTAAACGGCACCTGGACGTTCAGTCCCATTAAATCCCCAAATCGCTTTTGGTCTTGTTGGCTCCATATCTAATGTTTCACTGCCATAGCACCAACACGGTGTGACGGTAATTGTCAAACCAATATTTAATCCACTAAATTTTTCATCACAAGCTGCGGATTCAGCAAGACCAGCAATACATGTGTCTGCAATAACGCATTCAACAGGGGTACCGCAAGCATGGTAAATATGTCCAGTCAATAAATTAGCTGTCGCTTTTGCCATATTCAGGGTTTGCTCTTCGAGTGATTCACGCACTCCCATACGACGGCCATCAATTACTGGGCGAATACCAATCTTGGGTAAGTTCATATTCTTTTTCATGCACTTTCCTCATATAAATAAAATTATTATTTGCTCTTTGAATTAAATGGATTACCGGGTAACGCATTCGCGCGGAATTTTGCGAAAATAAAGATCACAGCAAAACAGAAAGCAGGTACAAGTTCAGCCGTTGGAATGTGGCCCACCGCATCACTGACAAATCCCATAATAGGCGTCACAATGCCGCCGCCAACAATCGTCATTACAATGAGTGAAGAGCCATATTTGGTATCCTGACCTAATCCTTTAATTCCTAATGAAAAGATGGTTGGGTATTGAATAGACATAAACATGCTACAAATGGTCAATGCAATTAAGCCGATGTATCCCCCCACCAACGCGGAAATAATGCAAAGGATCATGGATATCAAGGCATAACAAGCTAATACTTTTTCTGGCGCAAATCGCTTAACTAACCAAGTACCCGTCGATCGACCAATAAAGAAAAACACCATTGTCGCGGTCAGATAATTGGCGGCATACCCCGGAGTCATACTTGGAATTTCATCAACAGCATAACGAATCAGGTAACTCCAGCAAGCTGTCTGCGCACCGACATAGCAAAATTGCGCTAACACTGCCCAGCGCCAATGCTTGACTTTAATCAGGCGACCTAAAGACTCAAAGAATGAGCTGCTATTATCATGCGTATCACTTTGTATCACTGGGAATTTAGTAAATAAAATCAAAAATGCAATCATTAAAACAGCAGCAGCGATAATCATATAAGGGGACTGTACCGCTAAGACGAGACTGTGATTATAAGTATCAAGTTGTTCAACAGTCATTTTATCAAGTATTTCTTGGGGGAAATGAGGGACATCAGATAAAATTAAACTTTGCCCAAAAATAACGGCGACAATTGCCCCAAACGAGTTAAATGTTTGTGCCAGATTAATACGAAAATGTCCGGTTTTTTCAGGCCCTAATACTGTGACGAAAGGGTTAGCCGCTGTTTCCAAGCACCCTAACCCCGCAGCGATAATAAACAGCCCCACCAAGAATAGTGTATAACTCATCGCTTCTGCGGCAGGCCAAAAAAGGGCAGCACCAACAGCATAAAATAATAATCCAGTAATTATCCCTGCTTTATAATTTAACTTATTCATTAATATGCCAGCAGGAATAGGAATAATAAAATAACCAAAATAAAATGCCGATTGAATTAATCCTGCTTGGAAATTTGTTAAGACAAAAGCTTTTTGAAATTGAGGCAACAATATATCATTTAAGTTATTTGCCACAGCCCATAAAAAAAACAGAGAACATAAAAGAGTAAAAGGGATTAAATAACCTCTATTTTTTTTATTATCCCGCATTATACTTGATTGCATCGATATATTATCCATAGCTCCCTCATCTATCGCAGTTGATACTGTAAGTCTTCCAGAATCCAGAATCCAGAATCCAGAATCCAGAATCCAGAATCCAGAATCCAGAATCCAGAATCCAGAATCCAGAATAACCCATATTTTCAGTCATCTATAAGATAATAAAATGATCCTAATCACACTTATTTATTCATGCCGTTAAATTGTGAACCTAATCACTGAAATAAATCTATTATACATGCCCGTTTGTGTCTTTTTTATTTAATTCGGTCATAAAAATGACCGGATAATCTTTTTTATAAAAAAACGGTCAATAAAACCAAAAAATGACCGTTTGAGTTAAAAATGAAAAATACGGAATATAAAAACAAATAGAGATATATTTAAAACCCAAAAAGTGATAAAAACATTTGAGCTTAATCACAAAAATTGATCCAAATATTTATTTGAAAACAACAAAGTATTACAACAAAAACAAATAGCAAACTTCATTTATCTATTTTTCATTGACTAGCATAAAAGCATACTTCTAATTTAAACAAGGTAAATAATCATGAAAAGAAGTACATTATCTCGTGAAATTATTAATACATGCTTAGAAATGACGCGATTAGGATTAAATCAAGGCACAGCGGGTAATGTCAGTGTCCGCTATAATAATGGCATGTTAATTACGCCAACAGGAATCCCTTATGAACAATTGATTGAAACACATATTGTTTATGTAGATGAAAACGGTCAACATGAGGATAATAAGATCCCCTCAAGTGAATGGCGTTTTCATCAGGCGGTCTATCATGCCAGACCCGATGCCAATGCCGTTGTCCATAATCATGCAATTCATTGCACAGCAGTTTCTATTTTAAATAAGCCAATCCCGGCCATTCATTACATGATTGCAGCAGCGGGAGGAGATTCAATTCCCTGTGTACCTTATGCAACATTTGGCACCAAACAACTCTCTGACTATGTATTTAATGGTTTTAAAAACAGAAAAGCCATTCTATTACAGCATCATGGGATGATTGTTTGCGAGGTTAATCTACAAAAAGCATTGTGGCTCGCGCATGAAGTTGAAGTGCTCGCTCATCTATATTTACAGACCCTGGCGATCCAAAATCCAGTTCCTATTCTGAGCCGGGAGGAAATAGCAATTGTGCTTGAGAAATTTAAGACATATGGCTTAAAAATTGAAAAAAATTGAAAAAATAGGACCATTTTGTCAGGCAGTCATTATGGCGCTAACTTCACCAAACTCAGCCAGGCCCAATGGAGAAGAAGGGCCTGTTCCAGTGCAAAGATCCGGGCATAGATCAAAAAAACACACATTTCCTACTATAAAACGGGTATAACAACTTTATTTATCCATAACCAACCATTAATTTTTATAGATGGTGTTAGCCTGTTAAGTAATTTAAGTACTTTTTTCACCCGAAGACAGTTTACCGGCTTGTCACATTTTGTTCCCTGTTCGTTAGGAAAATTGATGCGACAAACAGATATTGAGTTTCCACAAAAGGAATATTCTTATGTTGAAAATTATTCAATCCCCCTCCAAATATATTCAGGGACCTGATGCCCTGCTCCATATTGGTAAATACACAAAAACTATCGCCGACCACGTTTTGGTTATCATTGGTAACTCCGCAATGAAATTGGTGGGAGATACCGTTCATAACAGCCTGGAACAGCATGAAATTACTCGCCATTTTGAAGTTTTTGGCGGTGAATGTAGCCGGAATGAGATTAAACGCCTGTCTGACATTCTTAAAAAACATGAATGCCAAGCCGTTATTGGCATCGGTGGCGGCAAAGTACAAGATACTGCAAAAGCGGTTGCTTACGAATCCAGATTACCTGTTCTGATTGCTCCCACTATTGCTTCCACTAACGCCCCAACTAGCGCACTCTCTGTTATTTACAGTGATGATGGCAAATATGAAGACTATCAGTTTTTCCCAACAAACCCAGATATTGTCCTAGTCGATACCAGCCTTATCGCTAAAGCCCCAACCCGTTTTCTGATTGCCGGAATTGGCGACGCGCTGGCAACTTACTTCGAAGCCCGCGTTTGTGGAGCCAGCCATAAACCGCGAATGACAGATGGCGGGATATCCCGTATCGCAATAGCCCTTTCCCATCTCTGTTACGAAACTTTGTTAGAAGAGGGCTATAAAGCAAAGCTGGCTGTTGAAGCCGGCGTCAGCACACCGGCGGTGGAAAATGTTATCGAAGCTATTACTTACTTAAGCGGCCTGGGCTTTGAAAATACAGGTTTAGCCGCCGCTCATTCCATACACAATGGCTTTACCGTATTAGAAGAATGCCACCACATGTACCACGGTGAAAAAGTCGCCTTCGGGATATTAGTTCAACTAATACTGGAAAATAGCCCAAATGAAGAATTAGACACTTTCCTTGATTTCTGTGTACAGATGGGACTACCGGTTACTCTGGATCAACTTGGGGTAAAAGATGGTGAAAGACTGAAAGAAAAAGTGATGGCAGTAGCGAAAGCAAGTTGTGCCGAGGAAGAAACCATTCACAACCTGCCTTTTGAAGTGACACCGGAAAAAGTGTACGCCGCTATTATGGCTGCTGACCGGATGGGACGCGACTGGCTGTATTAAGTTTAACAAGAGCGGGCAAATTGTCCGCTTTTATTCTTTTTCGAACCACTAAAGTTCGGAAATAAAAAAGGATAATTTTAGCTAATACAATGAGTATCCACTGAAAAGCAAATAATTTCTATTAATACTGCTTACAGTGAAATGAAAATTAATCAACTGAGTTGTTGAGTAGTGAGAAAACGCACCGTTCAAAATCAGTGCGTCAGGAAACAAATTTATCGAGTCTATTCAGGCCAAAAGTTCTCATCCATTATTTGCTCAAACGTCCAAGGACAAGTTTCAGGAAATATATTCCGATTAATTAACGTTTCTTTTTCTGCCAATCGACGGGCAGTCGTGTAGGCTTTTTCCAAATGCTCATCCAACTTATTTTTCAAACTGGGAGACTCTTGCAAACAGTCAATTGCCTTATCACGCTGTTCTTCAATGGTCAGTTCCCAACTTCTCCCTCTGCGATCTGCCTGATATCTCCATTTCAGTAAGTGTGCGAGTAAAATTTCCAACCGGAATCGTAATTCTCTGCGCTCGCTTCGCCCCATAGCCTCAATTTCCTCAAGAAGATTCTCCGTATCCAACTGGCTCAAATCACCGGAACGAAGCAAACCAGCTTGCTCCTGAGTCCAACCATAAAAATCGCTGTCATAACGTGTCGTCATGGTTCCTCCACTTGTATATCAGCTATGCAACTGTATAAATTATGAGCCTGACAGATTATTGGCATACCGTAAAAACAGTACATTTATCATCAAAATCGATTAGCGCCCCATTCACCATAAAGGTACAACACAGTATTGCAGCTTAAAGCCGGTGGTTTGACCTTTCATTTGGAAAAACAAATTTATCGAGTCTATTCAGGCCAAAAATTCTCATCCATTATTTGCTCAAATGTCCAAGGACAAGTTTCAGGAAATACGCTACGCCTAATATTAGTTTCCCTCTCCGCTGCAATAATGGCATCACCATAAGCATCAGAGGAAATTTCGCTAAGTTCTGACTTTAAGCTGGGATTTTTTTTTAAGACGACGGGCTATTTTTCTTCTCTGCTCTTCAATCGTAAGCTTCCAGCTCCGACCTTGCCGTTCAGATTGGAATTGCCATTTTAGGAGGTGAAGAAACAGTACCTCAAGACGAGATTCCAGCTCGTTTCTTTGGCTATTTCCCATACTTTCTATTTCCTCCGAAAGGTTTTCCCTATCCAATTGACTCAAGTTACCGGAACGAAGCAAACCTGCCTGCTCCCGAGTCCAACCATAAAAATCGCTGTCATAACGTGTCGTCATGGGTTCCTCCACTGGGTATATCAGCTATACAACTGTATAAATTATGAGTCTGGCAGATTATAGGCATACCGTCAAAACAGTATGTTTATCGTTAAAATCGATTAGCAGCCCATTCAACATAAATTGAGAAAGACCCTTCACTTGGTAAGACCACATGAAGTAACAAATACGAATAAAAAGGTGCATAAAAACTATGGTTTTTGTTTGATAAAGAACAAAAACGAACCAAAAACGCTCACCAACAATTAAATAAAGCTCGTTATTGTGACAGTAGTCACGATTTCATTGGTAAAGTACATTTTAAAAAGTTAACAAATCACTCAGAATTGTCGCCGGGGCAGAACAACTTTAACAACTGAGGGTTGTTTCACAGATAGGTTGGGTTATTTCGACTATCATAATTTTCGTTATGGAAAATAACCACTTACAAAACCTTTCATTTTCCCATCCGGTGGCATTAGTCAACCGGCGAGCTATTTATATAACTAGAAATGCCATCGGAGGCAAAATATGTTAAGTATTTTCAAGCCGGCGCCTCATAAGCCCCGGCTGTCAACAGAACAGATAGATCCCGTCTATCGTCGCTTGCGCTGGCAAATTTTTATGGGGATTTTCTTTGGCTACGCGGCTTATTATTTGGTAAGGAAAAATTTTGCTCTGGCAATGCCTTATCTGGTTGAGCAGGGTTTCTCCAAAGGTGAGCTCGGTTTTGCGCTATCAGGGATCTCTATCGCATATGGTTTCTCCAAATTCATCATGGGCTCCGTATCCGACCGTTCCAACCCACGATTCTTCTTACCCGCAGGTCTACTCCTCGCAGCGGCTGTTATGCTGTTTATGGGTTTCGTACCCTGGGCAACTTCCAGCATCACTACCATGTTCATACTGCTGTTCCTATGTGGCTGGTTCCAGGGTATGGGTTGGCCTCCTTGTGGTCGTACTATGGTGCACTGGTGGTCACAGAAAGAGCGTGGCGGTATCGTTTCTATCTGGAACTGCGCGCACAATGTTGGCGGAGGCTTACCGCCATTGCTATTCCTGTTAGGTATGGCATGGTTCAATGACTGGAAAGCCGCACTTTACATGCCAGCTTTCGCCGCCATTCTTGTTGCATTAATTGCGTTCGCGCTAATGCGTGACACACCACAATCCTGTGGCTTGCCACCAATCGAAGAGTATAAAAACGACTATCCCTCTGATTATACAGAGAAAGATGAAAAAGAATTAACAGCTAAACAGATTTTCATGCAGTACGTGTTACCGAACAAACTGCTGTGGATGGTTGCTATGGCTAACGTATTTGTTTATCTGCTACGTTACGGCATTCTTGATTGGTCGCCAACTTATCTGCGTGAAGCCAAGCATTTCGCACTGGATAAATCTTCATGGGCTTATTTCCTGTACGAATATGCCGGTATCCCAGGCACGCTACTATGTGGTTGGATGTCAGACAAAATATTTAAAGGTAACCGTGGTGCAACAGGTGTGTTCTTTATGACGCTGGTTACGATTGCAACTATCGTATTCTGGCTGAACCCACCAGGTAACCCAACGGTAGATATGGCTTGTATGTTGACTATTGGTTTCCTTATCTACGGCCCGGTGATGCTGATTGGTCTGCATGCCCTTGAGCTGGCTCCCAAGAAAGCCGCCGGTACAGCCGCCGGCTTCACCGGCTTATTTGGTTACTTAGGTGGCTCTGTTGCTGCAAGCGCTATCATCGGCTACACCGTTGACTTTTTCGGTTGGGACAGCGGCTTTATGGTAATGATTGGTGGCAGTATTTTGTCCGTTATTCTATTGCTAATCGTTACGATTACCGAAAAAAAACATAAACAGGAAATAGCCCAACAACATGGTTAACCTCTGTCATTAAACTGTGATATATCACTGATAATATTAATTAAGCCGCAGCATTTATATGTTGCGGCTTTTTTCAGCATCTAAACTAAGCTAAGAGATTATGTCAGTCAGTGTCTAACACAATCAAGCGCACAGTTTAATGAGATAGATTTCATCTCATAACTAAAACGGAGAAACACACATGCAAACTCCAATCAAAACAATAATAACAGGTATTATTTTAGCCTCATCTATGTCAGGCATCACCCAAGCGGCAGACAAGATTGTTATCGCCCATCGAGGCGCAAGTGGATATCTTCCTGAACACACTCTACCGGCCAAAGCGATGGCTTATGCCGAAGGTGCTGATTATCTGGAACAAGATCTGGTCATGACTAAAGATGATGAACTGATAGTCTTACATGACCATTACCTTGATCGCGTCACTGACGTTGCCAGCAAATTCCCCGGCCGTACTCGTCAAGACGGACGCTACTATGCCATCGACTTTACCTTGTCTGAAATAAAATCATTAAAATTCACAGAAGGCTTCGATATTAAAAACGACCGACAAATACAAAATTTCTCCAACCGTTTCCCAATGTGGAAGTCTGATTTCCGAATCCACACTTTTCAAGAAGAGATTGAGTTTGTTCAGGGATTGAATAAATCTACCGGAAAAAACATCGGCATTTATCCTGAAATCAAGGCACCTTGGTTCCATCAACAAGAGGGTAAAGATATTTCCACTAAGGTGCTGACAGTGCTAAAAGAGTATGGTTACACCAAGAAAAGCGACAAAGTTTACCTTCAATGTTTTGATGTCAACGAACTTAAACGCATCAAAAACGAACTGGAACCCAAGTTAGGCATGGATCTGAAGCTAATTCAACTTATCGCCTACACCGACTGGAATGAAACCTATGAAAAGCAACCAGACGGCACATGGACAAATTACAACTATGACTGGATGTTCAAACCAGGCGCTATGCAAAAAGTGGCAAAATATGCTGATGGCATTGGCCCTGATTATCATATGATTGTGTCTGAGGATTCCACCCCAACCAATATTAAGTTAACCGGTATGGTGAAAGAGGCTCACGCTAATAATATGAAAATCCATCCATATACGATTCGGGTTGATCAACTACCTAAATACGCCGCCAGCGGCGATCAACTTTTCGATATCATATATAACCAAGCGGGCGTAGATGGTGTATTCACCGATTTTCCTGACTTAGGTGTGAAATTCCTGCAAAAACAGCATCAACATAAATAAGATGCAAACAGGGCGCTTCAATCTGCGCCCTGTTCCTATCGCTTAATAATTACGCCTTAGTTATCGAAAAAGCCATAACATCACTGAGCTTTTCAGCCCGCAAAGCCAACATCACCAAACGATCGACACCAAGCGCCACGCCTGCACACTCCGGCATCCCTTGTTTCAGGGCGCCAACTAAGTTTTCATCAATCGGTCTAACAGGTAAACCCAACTCTGCACGTTTACGGTTGTCCTGTTCAAAACGCTGATGCTGCTCATGACTATCAGTTAATTCACGGAAGCCATTCGCCAATTCAACGCCTTTAAAATAGACTTCAAAACGCTCTGCCACCCGATGATCTTCTTTGCTAATTTCCGCCAGAGAAGCCTGAGAAGCTGGAAAATGGTAGATAAAAGTTGGCTTTTCAGTACCAATATGCGGTTCAACGCCAACAGCAAACAAAAGTTGCAATAAAGTATCCCGATCTTCTTCTACATCAGCAATATTACTCAGATCCAACTTGGCCGCGACTTCACGCAACTTTTCTTTCTCTGCTGATAGCGGATCAATATCCAGATAACGTAGGAAAGCTTGTTGATAAGAGAGTGATTCTGCATTTTCACAGTCAAGGATCTGTTGAAGTAAATCATCAACTTCATTCATCAAACGATACATATCATAGTGAGGACGATACCATTCCAGCATGGTAAATTCAGGATTATGGTAACGACCCGCCTCTTCATTACGGAAGCAGCGACTAAGCTGATAAATTGGGCCACTTCCTGCTGCCAACAGGCGCTTCATGTGATATTCAGGGCTTGTCATCAGATAAAGAGTCATACCATCCGCAGCACCTGGACCAACAAACTCCGTCTGAAAAGGAAACAATTGAATATCAGTCACTGTAAACTGACCCATCGCAGGCGTTTCAACTTCCAATACCCCACGATCTGCGAAAAAGCGCCGTATTTCTGCTAAAATAGTCGCTCGTTTCAACAAGTTGGCGATAGGTGCACTTGGCTGCCAGTTTGCTGTTTCGCTCATGTAAATGACTCCAAAATAAAACCAAACGTGCAGTCTACCTGCATCACACATATCAGACAAATTATTACCGTCTGATCATCCCAGAACAACTTAGTCTGTCTTGCATCAAGACTATCGCAGATTGACTACTGTCGGATATATTATTATCTATCTGCCTAAATATTACCGTCAGATAAAAATAAAATAGCGATCGATTTTTCCTGATACAACAAAGCCAATACCAGACAAAATCACCATTTACTCTAACAGAGTTATCAATTTAAAATGGCAAAATACATCTATATGGGTTTTATCCGGCTTAATATAATTAATACCTTTTATGCTGATCCTACTCAGATATTTTCCATTATCTGCCTTTAGTGTTATCAAATTATAGCCGACATCTTCTACAGTAAACGTAGAATAAACATCAATACTAAATTTTGCTGCTTCAATATAATTACCACCAGGCCGAACAACCCGACTTAAATAAAGCCCATTGTCCGCCCGAAGTGCCATTGTATAAGCATCAAATAGCTTCACTACATATCGGGAAGAAGCACCCATAGTATATCTTCCGGCCTGGATGTAATTAACCTTTCCTTGACTGAATCGACTCAAATAGAGTCCATTATCTGCCTGCAATGCGATAGTGTGCTCTGATAATGCCATCATACCCTCCGTTTAAATATATACCCGTCATCTTTCAAGTTGCCTCTTTGTTGGCTGCACTCACTCACCCCAGTCACATAGTTACCTATGCTCCCGGGGATTCGCTCCCTTGCCGTCGCGATGCATCTTGAAATCCATAGGGTATAACTAATTACTTTATAGAATACCATTTAAACTTCATATCGACTCTCTATGCCCATAGGAAATAAAATTCCCTTGTTGAATATATACTACTGCCGTTAAACAATAAAATATATCCTCTCTTTATTATGGACGATATAGCCAATTATTACTTATAATTATTAAATAACCAGGGGAAATTATTATATTTAAATTAAAATATTATAAGGAAACTGAAAAATAATTTAAGATGATAATTATAATATAACCAGCAATACGAAAAATACATTATCAATCAAATTATTATGAAATATAATTAATATTTCATCTGGTATGTAAGTGACTACTCCTATTGTTTTAACAGTAAAACAATAGTGGTCAGATAAAACTGACCACCATAATAAGACGCCAGAAAAGATCAAAATTGTCCAATCACAGTTTTATAACTTTAAACTGGCAATATATATCTAAGTCGTATTTATCCGGTTTAATATAGTTAAAAATACCACCAGAATTGCTCCGGCTCAGATATTTTCTATTATCCGCACACAAAGCTATAACATTATCGTCGATATATTCCAAAATAAAAGTAGAATAAACATCAATGTCTGATTTTGTCGCTACTATATAATCGCTACCAGCCAGAGAGATCCGACTTAAATAGAGGCCATTGCTTGCACAAAGGGCTATCTTATTAGAGCTAAGTTGTGTTACAGAATATTTGGTGTAAATATCAATAATAGATTTATTAGCTTCAATAAAGTCAAATCTTACTCCTCGATCAATTCGACTTAAATAGCATCCATTATCTGCTTGTAATGCAATAGGGCTACTTGATAATCCCATAACATTCTCCTGTTTATACCCGTCATCTTTCTAGTTGCCTCTTTGTTGGCTGCACTCACTCACCCCAGTCACATAGTTATCTATGCTCCCGGGGATTCGCTCCCTTGCCGCCGCGATGCATCTTGAAATCCATAGGGTATAGATATATTTAGTTTATTTCGGTCAACTATATTATTTATAGCGCATTAATTTAAGCATCACATTTTACTATTCCTGTAAATATCAGATATTTTCAATGAATATATACAACCAATATGATTATTAAATACCAAAATATATTTTGGTATCTATTTTGAACAATATAACCATTTAAGATTTAATTACAATATTCATTAACCATAAATAATTTTCACATTTAAATTATAAAATCACAAACTATAAATAAAATAAAAAATTATTTTAAATCATCAATTGCAATATTATAAACAACCTTAAATCCCATTATTATCCAATTATCTTGAATTAAGTAACAGATTTTTATATGATATATTAAATAGCCAATATTATTAATGCAAAAATAAGACAAAATGATAGTGGCCAGTTTTATCTGTCCACCATAAAAAAACTCAAATAAAGATCATTACTTATGCAATTAATGTAGTCACTTTAAAGCGGCAATACACGTCTAAATTAACTTTATCCGGCTTAATGTAATCAACACCATTCTGAGTGATTCGACTTAAATATTTCCCGTTATCCGCGCGTAGAGCAATCACATTACATCCGACATCCTCTACTGTAAACGTAGAATAAACATCAATACTCGATTTCGCCGCTTCAATATAATCACCACCAGTTCGAGTAATCCGGCTCAAATAAAGCCCATTATCAGCAAGAAGCGCTATCTTATTAGTACCAAGCTGTATTAATTTATATCTTGAGTATATATCAATGGCAGATTTAACAGCTTCAATATACTGAACCCCCGCCTGATCTACTCGACTCAGGTAGAGATTATTATCTGCTTGTAATGCAATAGTGATATTTGGCAATCCCATAATACTCCCTCATTTAAATATATTTTAATTACTAAATTAAATTGTATTCAGCATGACAAGACTATTTAAATATCAGTTATCACTATACCCGTTATCTTTCAAGTTGCCTCTTTGTTGGCTGCACTCACTCACCCCGGTCACATAGTTATCTATGCTCCCGGGGATTCGCTCCCTTGCCGCCGCGATGCATCTTGAAATCCATAGGGTATATACCTGTGAAAATAAACTCCCATTAATAAACATAGATCAAAATAATAAACTTGCAAGCCATATCTATATATTTATTCCGAATGATAGATTGTTCAAAGCTCAAACATTACATTCATTTATTAAACAAATGGAAATAATTTTCACATTTAAATTAAACGGCCATAAATTATAAATAAAACAAAATAAAACAATATTTAAAATTATTAATTGCAACATTATAAAAAATAAAATTCACAAACCCTATTGAATTTAAGTAATTTTTGGCACTAGCAAAAAACAACAGAAAAATAAAATTCATATTGTATAGCCTCAATGCTCAGTTCCATTATGAGTTATCTATTCTCCTCAAATAATAACACTATCGATCAATGCCAAATAAAGTAACTAATCCTTGGCCCAGATCAAGTTTTAGTGAGCAAATCCAACAAAATACCCTTTCATATCAAATTTATCTCACTTGGAAATCGCTATACTTAATCCAATACAAATAGTGATAAATAGCTGTCCTTAATCGTTAAAGCACAGGATTTTACCTACAGAATCTTGCTATATAAGAAGCAATAACAACAACATTTAGGAAAGTTACGCCGATTTTGCTTACTAATTAATTTCACTTAAACAATGGAGAAGCACAGTGCAAATCTTTAATGCCGATCTCGCTATTATCGGAGCCGGAGGCGCTGGTCTACGTGCCGCAATTGCCGCCGCTGAAGCTAATCCTCAAATGAAGATTGCTCTAATCTCAAAAGTTTACCCAATGCGTAGCCACACTGTAGCAGCAGAAGGTGGATCAGCCGCAGTCACCCAAGCTCACGACTCCTATGACTTCCATTTCAACGACACAGTATCCGGTGGCGACTGGTTATGTGAGCAAGATGTTGTTGAATATTTCGTCGAACATTGCCCGATAGAAATGATCCAGCTAGAGCAGTGGGGCTGCCCGTGGAGTCGTAAAGAAGATGGTTCCGTCAACGTGCGTCGTTTTGGTGGTATGAAAATAGAGCGTACTTGGTTCGCTGCCGATAAAACTGGCTTCCACATGCTGCATACGCTATTCCAAACTTCTCTTAAGTACCCTCAAATCCAACGCTTCGATGAACATTTTGTCCTCGATATTCTGGTGGACGAAGGGCAAGCACGCGGTCTGGTTGCACTAAATATGATGGAAGGCGCTAAAATTCAGATAAGAGCCAATGCCGTCATTATGGCAACCGGTGGTGCAGGACGTGTATACCGTTACAATACCAACGGCGGTATCGTGACCGGTGATGGTATGGGCATGGCATTCCGTCATGGCGTACCACTGCGTGATATGGAGTTTGTTCAATATCATCCAACCGGTTTGCCAGGCTCAGGTATCCTAATGACAGAAGGTTGTCGCGGTGAAGGCGGAATTCTGGTCAACAAAGATGGCTACCGCTATTTACAAGATTATGGCCTCGGCCCTGAGACTCCATTAGGCAAACCTGAAAACAAATATATGGAACTAGGCCCCCGTGACAAAGTTTCTCAAGCTTTTTGGCATGAACGGCGTGCCGGTCGTACTATTTCAACTCCACGTGGCGATGTGGTTTATCTTGATCTCCGCCATTTGGGAGAGAAGAAATTGCTTGAACGCTTGCCCTTCATCTGTGAACTGGCAAAAGCGTATGTCGGCGTTGATCCCGTTAAAGAACCCATTCCGGTCCGACCTACGGCACATTACACAATGGGCGGTATCGAAACTGACCAGAAATGTGAAACTCGCATTAAAGGGTTGTTCGCTGTCGGTGAATGTTCTTCTGTCGGCCTGCATGGCGCAAACCGCCTTGGTTCCAATTCTCTGGCTGAATTGGTGGTCTTTGGCCGTCTGGCCGGTGAAGAAGCGGTTAAACATGTTCAACAAACCAAACCCGTTAATGACCGCCCATTAGACGCCCAGGCACGTGATGTAGTCGCACGTTTGAACAACTTACTGAAACAGGAAGGGACGGAAAGTTGGTCGAAAATCCGTGATGAAATGGGTATCTCGATGGAAGAAGGCTGCGGTATCTATCGCACCCCTAAACTCATGTTAAAAACGATCGATAAGATTGCCGAATTAAAAGATCGCTTCAAACGAGTGAAAATCACCGACAACACCAATGTGTTCAACACGGATCTACTGTACACCATTGAGCTTGGCTTTGGCTTGGATGTGGCTGAATGTATGATTCACTCTGCGATAAACCGTAAAGAGTCCCGTGGCGCTCATCAACGTCTGGATAAAAGTTGTACCGAACGTGATGATGAAAACTTCCTAAAACATACACTTGCTTTCTATAACTCTGGAGATGTCCCTCACCTAGAATACAGCGATGTGAAAATCACCAAATCCACACCCGCAAAACGTGTATATGGCGGTGAAGCCGCAGCACAAGAGAAAAAATATAAGGAGCAGGAGAATGGTTGATATGAACACCCTGAGAGTGGAGGTCATGCGCTATAACCCAGAAAGTGACCATAAACCCCATTTTATAGCCTATGAAATTCCTTATGATGAGCAAACTTCTCTACTTGATGCCCTAGGTTACATTAAAGACAATCTCGCTCCCGACCTCTCTTACCGCTGGTCTTGCCGTATGGCTATCTGTGGCTCTTGCGGCATGATGGTTAACCGCGTGCCGAAGCTGGCCTGTAAAACCTTCCTGCGTGATTATCCTCAAGGGATGAGAGTTGAAGCGCTAGCTAACTTCCCTATTGAGCGTGACCTGGTAGTGGATATGACCCACTTCATTGAAAGCCTGGAAGCTATCAAACCATACATCATCGGGAATGACCGTAAACCTATTGAAGGACCAAATATTCAAACTCCAGCACAGATGGCGAAATATCATCAATTTTCCGGCTGTATTAACTGTGGCTTATGTTATGCCGCTTGCCCTCAGTTTGGTCTAAATCCTGAATTTATCGGCCCGGCTGCAATCACGCTAGCTCATCGTTACAACCTCGACAACCGCGACCACGGTAAGAAGAAGCGTATGCCCCAACTTAACAGCCAGAATGGGGTATGGAGCTGTACATTCGTTGGTTACTGTTCTGAGGTCTGTCCGAAACATGTCGATCCAGCCGCGGCTATCCAACAAGGCAAGATCGAAAGCGCGAAAGATTTCATGATCGCCATGCTAAAACCACAATAAGGGGGAGGAAGAGAGTAATGACGACTAAACGTAAACCTTATATTCGCAGCATGGCTCCCAACTGGTGGCAGAAACTGGGCTTTTACCGCTTCTATATTCTGCGTGAAAGTACCGCCGTTACGACTATGTGGTTCAGTATCTTATTGATATACGGTCTATTCGCTCTAAAAGGCGGCGCACAAAGCTGGGATGAATTTGTCACGTTCCTAAAAAACCCTGTCATTCTGCTGATTAATATCATCACCCTGCTAGGTGCTCTGCTGCATACTAAAACTTGGTTTGAGCTAGCGCCGAAGGCAGCTAACATAGTGATAAAAGGCGAAAAAATGGGATCTGGGCCAGTAATCAAACTACTATGGACCGTCACTATTATCGCCACCATGATTATATTAGGTATAGCCTTATTTTAACCTCAAGGAGGATCTAATGAATCAAATACCTAAACGTTCCGATGAACCGATTTTTTGGGGATTATTTGGCGCCGGTGGTATGTGGGGCGCAATTGTAGCCCCTGCCATTATTTTATTGGTAGCAATCCTTTTACCATTGGGAGTAGCACCAGAAGCATTAAGCTACACACGAATTCTGGCTTTCTGCCAGAGCTTTATTGGTCGTGCATTCCTATTACTGATGATTATTCTACCGCTATGGTGTAGTTCACACCGTATCCACCACGGTATGCATGACCTGAAAATTCATATCCCTGCAAGTAAATGGATTTTCTACGGCCTAGCAGCGATTCTGAGTGTTGTCGCGATTATTGGGGTTTTTACGTTGTAGTCGAACTATTCTGAATATTGTGCTTTCCGCTGGTTCATTTATTCTCCTTTCGATAATGAACTACTACAAAAAGTCGGTATTTCTTGATAAAGAATATCTCATATAGAAGCTGCACTGCCAAAATGTAAAATCTTTGGAGTGCAGTTCAATATTAACTGGACAATTTCAAACCGATAATACCGGCGATAATCAGAACAAAACTTAGAATCCGGGCAAAACTTGCAGATTCACCGAACACTATAATGCCAAAAATGGCGGTACCCACTGCCCCTATTCCAGTCCACACCGCATAAGCTGTACCTATTGGCAAGCCTTTCATCGCATAAGCAAGCAACCCCATACTGAGCGCCACAGCACCGGCTGTAATAAGGCTCGGTATCAACCGGGTGAAACCATGAGTATATTTCAGGCCAACCGCCCAGACGACTTCGAATAAACCAGCAATAACAAGAACAAACCAGGACATATCAACGCCCCATATATAGTTGTGGAGTCGTCCCCAAAAAACGGCAGTATATCCAGGTCGTCCCGGATAACCATTAGAAACAGAGATGAATTATAGTCGTGTAAAATTGCAGTATCAATAACACAATATCGTGAGCTTAAAAGATAAAATAGCCATGCTCGGTATTATCACCAATAAAGAAAAACCACAGTCTGCTTCCAGAACTGCGGCTTTTATCGAATACAGTCGGGGTAATTATTTTACGCGAGAAACGTATTCACCAGAACGGGTATCCACTTTAATCACTTCACCGATTTGAACGAACAGAGGTACTTTAACTACCGCACCAGTGCTCAAAGTTGCTGGTTTACCACCCGTACCTGCGGTATCACCTTTCAGACCTGGATCAGTATCAGTAATTTCTAATTCAACAAAGTTTGGCGGAGTCACAGAGATAGGCTGACCATTCCACAACGTCAGGATACACTCAGCTTGTTCTACTAACCATTTCGCATTATCGCCAACTGCTTTTTCATCAGCAGCTAATTGCTCGAAGGTTTCGTTATTCATAAAGTGCCAAAACTCACCATCGTTATACAGGTAAGTCAGGTTCATATCCATCACGTCGGCAGATTCTACAGAGTCAGTAGACTTAAAGGTCTTTTCCAGCAGTTTACCGGAAATCAGCTTACGAACACGAACACGGGCAAACGCCTGACCTTTACCCGGCTTCACGAATTCACTTTCAAGAATAGCGCACGGCTCGCCATCTAACATGATTTTAAGACCTGAACGGAATTCATTGGTACTATAAGTAGCCATGGAGATCCTCTTTCTAAACAAAATGGCTTAGCCAAAAAATGGCGCACATTATAACCCCAAAGATCATCATCAGAGAAGACTGGTTGAAACAACTTACAGATGTTATTACCGACCCTGATGAATTATTACAATTATTATCTTTAGATGAACACCCGACATTGAGTAAGGGGAGTGACGCACGTCGCCTGTTTCCACTACGGGTACCTAGGGCTTTTGTTGCACGTATGCAAGTAAACGATCCTGATGATCCGCTATTGCTTCAGGTCATAACGACACCAGAAGAATTTACACTTATACCTGGTTTTTCTACCGATCCTCTGGATGAACAACGCAGTGCTGTCCCCGGTCTATTACATAAATACCGTAATCGTGCACTATTGCTGGTTAAAGGAGGATGTGCGGTTAACTGCCGTTATTGCTTCCGCCGTCATTTCCCATACGAAGATAACAAAGGTAATAAACGCAATTGGCAGCAAGCGTTAGATTACATTCAGCAACATCCTGAACTTGATGAGATTATCTTCTCTGGCGGCGATCCTTTAATGGCGAAAGATCACGAACTTGATTGGTTGATTAGCAATCTGGAAAAAATTTCCCATATCAAACGACTACGTATTCATACTCGTCTGCCTGTGGTTATTCCTGCCCGGATCACAACAACACTTTGTGATCGGCTGGCACAATCAAGACTACAGGTGCTCATGGTGACACATATCAATCATGCTAATGAGATCGACCAATCCTTACGGAACAGCATGATGTTGCTGAAACAAGCAGGTATCACGTTATTAAATCAAAGTGTGCTGTTACGCGGTGTCAATAATCATTCTGATACTCTGGCTGATCTGAGCAATGCTCTGTTTGATGCAGGCATTCTGCCTTATTACATTCACGTGCTGGATAAAGTACAAGGAGCAGCCCACTTTATGGTCAGCGATGAAGAAGCCAGGGAGCTTATTCGGGAATTACTGACAAAGATTTCAGGTTATTTAGTACCTCGTCTGGCAAGGGAAATCGGCGGAGAACCGAGTAAGACACCTCTTGATTTGGGATTAAGGCAAAATTAACAAAAAATTCATGCCCGGATACTTTTCAGCCGGGCATATCATTCAAATCCTGAATGCCATTACTGGCATTTATAGACCTGACCAATCATTTTACTATCCAGTGGAGCAAAGCTCGATAACAGACTTTCACTCGGACTGGTGACTCCATAAATCACATTTCCCCCCATGACTGCGGCTTTATTGCGTAAATCATTGGCTGCCCCACGCATCGAGCTACTTTCATTACTTACACCAGTCATCCAATTGCTTTGCGTACCTGTTACTTCACCTAATAACTGACACTCGCTATCGGGCTTAATGTCAACAAAAAGAACCTGTGAACCTCCAGAAGTTAATTGGTTGGTGGTCGTACACCCTGCCAGCAGTAGCAACACTGAAGCGCTGAGCAAAACTTTAATTCGCATGTTTTTCCTCACTCATTGTTGTAAATTCGACAATTAATCATCAATATACCTTGTTGTGCACCATTATCGCAAAAAATAATTTAATAAAGGTATCCTTAAGGTAAAATGTTTAGGCTAAAAATCTTTTATGCCAAGATGAATTCAGTAAAAAAATAGGGAAAATAACCGAATAAATAATACGAATAAGCTCAATAAGTTACTTTTTCCATAAAAAGGTAACTCATTAATTATCCCATTAGTTATCTCCCAAAAAAATCTTTTATCCATTATATTAATGACCTGATAAATCATTCACAATATTACAAGTACCAAAACTAATATGGATTATAAATTTGCTTACATCTCTCTTCATTTAAGAAATCAATCTGCAATATTAAAAGTATAATGTAAACATTTAACCAATTTATTAACTCCTAAGAGCGTCTTGAATAAAATTATAATAATCATCCGACATATATTTCCTGTTAGCATATTTGTGCTTGTTTTTTATCTGATAAATCCAATTCCAATGTTGTGAATGATATTAAACTTAAACCATCTCGTTAAAAATACTATTAGAACATCTATCAACAGTTTTAAGTTGGTAATATCTCACAACAATCTTTTATTAAGTAATTATCTGATATTATATTTAGCAAAAATTACACTTATTAAGATGATTTAGCAATTATACTCATCTTAATTTCATGTGGATTTTATTATATATAAATAACTATGTCTTTTTAACACGGATTCAATTTGAATACAGATATTCCATTGATACCACGATAACACTCGATCAAATATTTTCGTGGTACCAATTTTATGGTTATTACCATCCATCACCAATATGGATGTGCGCTGCTAGATAGTCGAGAAATACCCGTACTCGTGATGGAGGTTGCCTGCCTGTGCCGACAAAAACGGCATATATTTCTTCCTTATCGCCAGGATTATAGTTCTCAAGTACAGGTAGCAGCAAACCAGCCTGAATATCAGCATTCACATGGAAACGGGCCAGTCGTGCTAAGCCAAGTCCTGCTATTGCAGCTTTACGCATGGTTTCTCCATCACCAAGTAACAAGTTCCCTGAAGGCAATTGTTGCACCCACTCTTCCGAACCGATGAAAGACCACGCTTTCACATGGCGGGTGAAACCAAAACCAAGTCGATTGTAGCGCCCTAGATCGCCAGGCGTAGCAGGCATCCCTACTCTTTCAAGGTATGAAGGAGATCCTACCACAACCATTCGACTTGACCCTAACCGGCGCACCATGAGACATGAGTCGTCCAGAGGGGGACCGGTACGAATTGCCACATCGCTATGATCATCAAGTAAATCCACTACCAAGTCACATAACGAGATGTCGAGCGTGATCTCCGGGTAGCATTGCAGGAAGTCCGGTAATATAGGCATCAAGCAATGTTTTCCAAAGGCAACATGACAATTCACACGTATACGTCCACGCGGTGCTGTTCCCTGATTTGCCTCTTGTTCTGCGGCTATGATGTCCTCCAAAATCCTGACACTACGCTCATAGAAAACAGAACCCTCAGCCGTTAATTGAAGTTTACGTGTTGTTCTATTCAACAGCCGTACACCAAGCCGCATCTCCAGTCGATTAATAAGCTTACTGACTGCTGATGGCGTCATGTCGAGCTTGCGAGCAGCGGCAGAGAGACTCGCCGACTCAATTACCTGAACGAACACAGCCATTTCTGTAGATCGATTAAATTTGTGCATAGATATTTGAATTATTTTCCAAAGTCCTATGAATAAATGAATTTTAGTCTAATATGCTCATTTTTTCTAAACTTAAGGAAATATTTTTTTGCTTAAGAATTTATCCCATTCCAAACCACCTTTATTACTTAGCCCGTTGCGTGTTTGTGGTCAATGCCTACGGATCAACCTGATCGAATGTCGTTAATTCCTATCTGGAATTTAGGTAAGAATTTTGCTTATCGATGCAATATTGGGATTGACGCTGTTTACGAATAAGATAGTGGAACATCAAGTCGCCTTTTAAGCTGATAAAAGGGGCTAGTCACTTTATAAAGTCATAGCTTCACACAGGTACAGAACAGAACTGTATTGCCCAAGCTTTTGATCACGAGCATGACACACTGGATAGTGCTGAGGAGAGAAACAGGAGAAGAGAACGCTATAACAAGAGCAGCTCTTGCGTCATTCATCGGGGCGTCAGCAAAAACAAGATTGACGGGAAAGTATTCCAGCTATCCTAATAAACTAATCACTTAGTAAAACGGAAATCGATATCCGGGCTAAAACTCAGCCCGAATATCGGATTTTATCAAATGCTATTTCGACGGGAAGGTAATGAGTACAACTTTAGTTAGCACCCACTATGGACGTAACCCACCAGGCTAGCTACCTACGCGACTATTACATCATGCCGCCCATACCGCCCATGCCACCCATACCACCTGCGGCACCTAAATCAGCTTTATCATCTTTAGGCATATCAGTGATCATACATTCAGTAGTGATCATCAGGCCAGCGATAGATGCTGCGAATTGCAGTGCAGAACGGGTTACTTTGGTTGGGTCCAGAATACCCATTGCGATCATATCGCCATACTGTTCAGTCGTTGCGTTATAACCGTAGTTGCCTTCACCTGCTTTCACGCTGTTTGCGATAACAGATGGCTCTTCACCTGCGTTGTCAACGATCTGACGTAGAGGAGCTTCCATCGCGCGCATTGCAACACGGATACCTACGTTTTGATCTTCGTTATCGCCTCTCAGACCAGCAATAGCTGCTGCAACGCGAACCAGTGCAACACCACCACCAGCTACCACGCCTTCTTCTACCGCTGCGCGAGTTGCATGCAGAGCATCGTCAACGCGAGCACGTTTTTCTTTCATCTCAACTTCTGTTGCAGCACCAACTTTAATAACAGCAACACCGCCAGCCAGTTTAGCTACACGCTCTTGCAGTTTTTCACGGTCATAATCAGAAGTGGACTCTTTGATCTGCTGATTGATCTGAGAAACACGGCCTGCAATTGCAACTTCTTCACCAACGCCATCAATAATGGTGGTGGTATCTTTGTTGATGACGATACGTTTTGCCTGACCCAAATCTTCCAGAGTTGCTTTTTCCAACTCCAGACCAATCTCTTCAGAAATAACATTACCGTTAGTCAAGACAGCGATATCTTGCAGCATAGCTTTACGGCGGTCACCGAAGCCAGGCGCTTTAACCGCAGCAACTTTAACGATGCCACGCATGGTGTTAACAACCAGAGTAGCCAGTGCTTCACCTTCAACATCTTCCGCAATAATCAGCAAAGGCTTGCTTGCTTTAGCTACACCTTCCAGAACTGGCAACAGTTCACGGATGTTGGAGATTTTTTTATCTACCAGAAGAATATATGGGTTTTCTAATTCAACAGAACCGTTTTCTGGTTTGTTGATGAAATAAGGAGAGAGGTAACCACGGTCAAACTGCATACCTTCAACGACATCCAGCTCGTCTTCCAGGCCAGTACCTTCTTCAACGGTGATTACACCTTCTTTACCGACTTTATCCATCGCTTCTGCGATCAATTTACCCACAGTTTCGTCGGAATTCGCGGAGATAGTACCTACCTGAGCAATAGAGGTGGAATCTGAGCAAGGTACGGACAGCTTTTTCAGTTCTGCCACTGCTGCAACCACGGCTTTATCAATACCGCGTTTCAGATCCATTGGGTTCATACCAGCGGCTACGGCTTTCAGACCTTCAGTAACAATAGACTGAGCCAATACAGTTGCTGTTGTTGTGCCGTCGCCAGCAGCATCATTCGCTTTAGAGGCAACTTCTTTCACCATCTGAGCACCCATGTTTTCGAACTTGTCTTCCAGTTCAATTTCACGAGCTACGGAAACACCGTCTTTAGTGATTGCAGGAGCACCGAAAGATTTATCCAGCACAACGTTACGGCCTTTAGGACCCAGGGTTACTTTTACTGCATCAGCAAGAATATTCACACCACGTAGCATCTTAACGCGAGCGTCGCTACCAAATTTTACGTCTTTAGCTGCCATTGTTTCTTTCCTTTAAATTCGTTCAGTTAAGAAGATCTAAGCGCAACAATTACGCTTCAACAATTGCCAGAATGTCGCTTTCAGACATGATCAACACTTCTTCGTTGTCGATCTTCTCTGACTTAACACCGTAACCATCGTTAAAAATAACGATATCTCCAACTTTCACACACAGTGCTTTTACATCACCGTTTTCAAGGATGCGGCCATTGCCCACAGCCAGGACTTCGCCACGAGTGGATTTACCCGCAGCAGTGCCAGTCAGCACAATACCGCCAGCAGATTTTGATTCAACTTCTTTACGCTTGACGATTACACGATCATGCAATGGACGAATATTCATTGATAGCTCTCCTATAAGAAAGTCCATATCAGGTAAGAGGATTGATACCAGTATGTTTTCATTAAACTAGTATCATAATAAATTAAATGGGGACTTATTTATGATACTTCAAGGGCAGGCAAAAAAATATTTTACTTTTTTCTTGCCCACAGAAAAAAAACCGATGATTAAACCAAACATTCAGAAAATTACCGCTTATCAATGAGGCTTATGCTCGTCATCATCGGGTTTACTATCCTTCAATGTACGGGAGGGGTTATCCTGCTTACGCTCATATTCACCCTCGAAAGTATTACTATCTCGTCTAAACCCACCGCTATTATGAGGACGATAGAAATTGATGTGTGGCATCAGTTTCATCACTAATGTTTTTTGAACCGCTGGCAGTAACAACAGCAATCCAAGGAAATCCGTAAAAAAGCCGGGAAGGACTAACAGGAAACCCGCCAGTAAAAGAGAAACGCTTTTTATCATTTCTGCGGCCGGACTCTCGCCGTTAACCAGCTTCTGCTGGATCTGGAGAAAATTCTTTATGCCCTGACTGCGAACCAAAGAGATACCAACACAAGAAGTAAACAACACCAGTAACAGAGTTAACAGCACACCTAGTTCGGAGGCAACGCGCACAAATAAGGTTGACTCAATGTAGACAAGCAAAAATATCAGGATAAATGGCAACCAACGCACTTGGTGCTCCTTCAATTGATTTGGATGAACGGGTTGTATCCTGAATAAATCATATCAACAAAATCCAAGGGACAACCAAATTAATGTTTTTTAGTTTATTAAAGATATAATTGGGGTCACAGTTATCGTTTTCAATCCTCTGAAAATTTTGCTAATTAAACACGCAATTGTGATAAATATCACATATATCAAATCAGACTAAACAAATACCACTATAAAGTGATCCAGATTCAATGCATTTATTGCTAACCAGCATATGATCACGTGGGCAATCCGGTGATAAAAAGTTCATATCATAACTATTGCTGTTGGCAACATAATGATTTAATGAACGCATAATTAGACAGTAAAAACGTCATCTAATAAGAAGGTTCTCATGTCAAACAACATTCGTATCGAAGAAGACCTGTTAGGTAAACGAGAAGTCCCTGCTGAAGCCTATTATGGTATTCACACCTTACGTGCGATTGAAAACTTCCATATCAGTAACAACACCATTAATGATGTACCCGAATTTATCCGTGGCATGGTGATGGTAAAAAAAGCCGCAGCCTTAGCTAACAAAGAACTGCAAACTATTCCTAAAAAAATTGCAGACATCATCATCAAAGCATGTGACGAAGTGCTCCATACCGGCAAATGCATGGATCAGTTTCCGGTCGATGTGTTTCAAGGTGGCGCCGGTACTTCACTCAACATGAATACCAATGAAGTTCTGGCAAACATTGGTCTGGAACTGTTAGGCCATAAAAAAGGCGAATATGAGTACCTAAATCCCAATGACCATTTGAATAAAAGCCAATCAACTAACGACGCCTACCCAACCGGTTTCCGTATTGCAGTTTATAACTCCATCCTGAAACTGATCGAGTCTATTGAACTGTTAATTGCGGGCTTCGATAAAAAAGCGAGAGAATTCAGCGATATCCTAAAAATGGGTCGTACCCAGTTACAGGATGCTGTTCCTATGACGCTGGGGCAGGAATTCAACGCATTCTCTATCCTGCTGAAAGAGGAAGTTAAAAACCTAAACCGAACCTCTGAATTACTGCTGGAAGTTAACCTTGGCGCTACTGCTATCGGTACCGGCTTGAATACAGCACCAGGTTATCAGAAATTGGCGGTTGAAAAACTGGCTGAAGTTTCAGGTCTACCTTGCATACCAGCCGAAGATCTGATTGAAGCAACCTCTGACTGTGGGGCTTATGTTATGGTCCACGGTGCTCTGAAGCGCCTGGCTGTCAAACTGTCTAAAATCTGCAATGACCTGCGTTTGCTCTCTTCTGGCCCTCGTGCCGGCCTGAATGAAATCAACCTACCAGAATTACAGGCAGGCTCTTCTATTATGCCGGCAAAAGTGAACCCGGTTATTCCAGAAGTTGTGAATCAGGTTTGCTTCAAAGTTATTGGTAACGATATTTGTGTTACTATGGCATCCGAAGCAGGCCAGTTACAGCTCAATGTAATGGAGCCTGCTATTGGTCAGGCTATGTTTGAATCTATCTCTCTGCTAAGCAACGCTTGCTGCAACCTGGTAGAAAAATGCGTTAATGGCATCACGGCTAACAAGGAAGTTTGCGAAAACTTCGTATTCAACTCGATCGGTATTGTCACCTATCTGAACCCATTCATCGGTCACCACAATGGTGATATCGTTGGTAAGATTTGTGCCGAAACTGGTAAGAGTGTTCGTGAAGTCGTGCTGGAACGAGGCTTACTGACCGAAACTCAATTGGATGACATCTTCTCTGTAGAGAACCTAAAATGCCCATCTTACAAGGCAAAACGTTTTGACGATTAAGTTGTTGAATATAATAAAAAATAGCTCTTAGCAACAAGGCACGCAACTCCAACTGGATAGCGTGCCTTTTTACTTCCCTACATGCACAAAGTATTAACCTAAAATTTTCAAATTTTTAATTATTTCAAGGAGTCACTATTATGTTAGCCGTAGAATTGATTATCGTTCTGCTGGCCATCTTCCTGGGTGCAAGATTAGGGGGAATTGGCATTGGATTTGCCGGTGGTCTTGGCGTTCTGGTGCTGGCTGCAATTGGCGTTAAACCAGGGCATATCCCATTTGATGTTATTTCCATCATTATGGCAGTTATCGCTGCTATCTCTGCAATGCAGGTTGCCGGTGGTCTGGATTATCTGGTTCAGCAAACTGAAAAACTGCTGCGTAAAAATCCAAAATACATCACGATACTCGCACCTATCGTTACCTATTTCCTGACACTGTTTGCAGGTACAGGTAACATTTCTCTGTCAGCACTGCCTGTTATTACTGAAGTTGCGAAAGAGCAAGGCATTAAGCCATGCCGTCCACTTTCCACTGCGGTTGTAGCGGCCCAAATTGGCATCACCGCCTCACCAATTTCCGCGGCGGTCGTTTATATGTCTTCTCTGATGGAAGGCCACGGTGTTAGCTATATCCATCTGTTAATGGTGCTATTACCATCCACTTTCGCCGCTATCGTTCTGATGTCTTTCATCATCTCCTGGGCGTTTAATTCCAAGCTGTCTGATGATCCCGTTTACTTAAAACGTCTGGAAGACAATCTAGTAACTCTGCGTGGCAGCAAACAAATTGAAGTTAAACCAAAAGCTAAAGCTTCCGTTCTGTTATTCCTGTCAGGTGTTATCAGTGTTGTTATTTATGCTATCGTCAATAGTCCAAGCATCGGCCTGATTGAAGAACCTCTGATGAACACCACTCACGCTATTCTGATCATTATGTTGAGTGTCGCAACTATCACGACGATGTTCTGTTCAGTTGATACTGACGCTATCCTGAACTCCAGTACCTTTAAAGCGGGTATGAGCGCATGTATCTGTATTCTAGGTGTTGCATGGCTAGGAGACACTTTTGTACAGGCGAACATGGATTGGATTAAAGACACTGCTGGAGACTTAATCCACTCTCAACCTTGGTTGCTAGCGATTATTTTCTTCTTCTGTTCCGCCCTACTCTATTCTCAGGCGGCAACCGCAAAAGCATTGATGCCGATGGCTTTGGCTCTGAACGTCACACCATTGACAGCCATCGCCTCTTTCTCGGCGGTTTCTGGGTTGTTTATATTGCCCACTTATCCAACCTTGGTTGCCGCGGTTCAGATGGATGACACCGGCACTACCCGTATCGGCCGTTTTGTATTTAATCATCCATTCTTTATCCCTGGCACCATTGGGGTTGCTCTAGCTGTGGCCTTCGGTTTCCTATTTGGCAGTATGATCCTCTAATTCCGGCTGCCAATAACCACTTAATCCAGGGGCGTATACCGCCCCTGACTCCCCTCTCCCAACGATCTATTTTCTCTGAAAACCTTCGATGACTGTTCTAATCTTAACCAGAGCACTTTCTGGTCTGACAGCCTTAGGTTATAGTGCTGAATCTATTTCATTTAATTAGCGATCATTATCTTTATGATTAAACGTACTCTGATGCTATTTTTGCTGCTTTGCAGCACCCTCTTTACCTCAGCGGCAGCGAATTCGCTGTTTGAACAACCGGGGCAAAATCCATATTTGCCAGTAGATCAGGCATTCATGTTTGATTTTCAGCAAAAAGGCGACAAATTGACGTTAGACTGGCAGATCAAACCGGGTTATTACCTTTATCGCAAACAACTCCATATTGAGCCGCAACAAGCCACACTGGGTAAAATCAAGTTGCCACAAGGTACAGCTCATCGAGATGAATTCTTTGGTGAAACTGAAGTTTATTTCCAACAACTTATCGTCAATGTTCCTGTTACAGAGGCGAACAACAATTCCAATATCGTTGTCACTTATCAAGGCTGTGCCGCCGCAGGATATTGCTATCCACCGGAAACCCGTCTTGTTCCATTGAGTGCAGTTGTTCCATCAAAAACAACTGACTCAACATCGACTGAACCTGTTCAGAAAACACCAGAAAGTGCATCAAATGATCAACAGCATTTACCTTTCTCACCACTCTGGGCAATTTTGATTGGCATCGGTATTGCCTTTACACCTTGTGTACTGCCGATGTATCCATTGATTTCCAGCATTATTCTTGGCAGCCAACGCCCTAAGAGCCTAAAACAGATATTTTGGTTAGCGCTAAGCTATGTTCAAGGCATGGCGATCACCTACACATTACTTGGATTGGTTGTAGCGGCTGCGGGTCTACAATTTCAAGCCGCACTGCAACATCCGTATGTACTGATTGGCTTATCCGTATTGTTTATTCTGCTAGCACTATCAATGTTCGGCCTCTATTCTCTGCAACTGCCTTCCGCTGTTCAGACACGCTTAGTCAACTGGAGCAACCAGCAAAAAAGCGGTTCACTTCTCGGTGTATTCGCTATGGGGGCGTTAGCGGGATTAATTTGCTCCCCTTGTACTACCGCACCTTTAAGCGCTATTTTGCTCTACATTGCTCAAAGTGGTAATACTGTGGCAGGCGGCCTAACCCTTTATCTTTACGCTTTGGGAATGGGATTACCGCTCATTGCCGTCACCCTATTTGGTCATAAACTCCTGCCACGCAGTGGGCCTTGGATGCAGTATGTTAAAGAAGCTTTTGGCTTCATTATCCTCGCGCTACCCGTTTTCCTGCTGGAAAGAGTTATCGGTGATACTTGGGGAATACGATTATGGAGCCTGCTGGCCATCAGTTTCCTGGGATGGGGATTTGCTCTGACGATTAGAAGCCAAAACGGTTGGGTACGAGTCATACAACTGATATTGTTAATTCTGATGCTGATAGCTACCCGTCCATTGCAGGATTGGTTTTGGGGTACAACAGTTACCCAACAATCGCAACACAGCCTCAACTTCCGTCAGATAAATAACTGGCAAGAACTAGAACAAATAATGACACAAAACAGCCATAAAACCATTATGCTTGATTTCTATGCTGACTGGTGTACCGCTTGTAAAGAATTTGAAAAATATACATTCAGCGATCCACAAGTTCAGTCACAACTGCGGGATACCTTACTGTTACAGGCCAATGTCACGAATAACAGCCCGCAACAGAAACTGCTTTTAGAAAAACTTAGCGTTCGGGGATTACCGACTATTCTGTTTTTTGATTCCCAGGGAAAAGAGATCCCCGATTCACGGGTAAATGGTTTTATGGATGCAACCCGCTTTAAGGAGCATTTACAACATCTGCCAAAATGATTCAGAAGGAGAACACCGTGCAACGAGAACAAGTTCTTAGTCATGCCTTAAACTTACTGGAGCAACATGGCTTATCCATCACAACTGAGATACTTTTTGGCTCGCTTAACATGGATATCGAATATCTCAAGCAATTCTGGCCTGATCGAGAAGCGCTGCTTTATGACTGCCTACGTTATCACGGCCAACAGATTGAAGTCTGGCAGCGACAAATATTACTGGATGAAAACCTGACACCAGAAGAGAAGCTATTGGCTCGTTATGCCGCCCTCGATGAAAAAGTAAAAGAGAAACGTTACCCAGGTTGCCTATTTATCGCGGCCTGTGGCGAATTCCCTGAATCTGACCACCCTATTCATCAATTAGCTGAATTACAAAAACAGAGCTCTTCCCGTTACACCACCGAGCTGCTACATCAACTGGATATTGAAGATTGCGAACTCGTTGCTAAACAGATGGAACTGATTCTGGAAGGTTGCCTGAGTAAACTACTGGTCAAACGGGATATTGATGACATCGCTACGGCAAAACTGCTGGCAGAAGATGTTTTAGCTATTGCCTTATGTCGCAAAAATGGTGCGTTAAGTTAACAAAAATCAGCCTAAGATGAACAACCTCACAAATTCCGGGCAAAAAGAGAGCAAACAATCAGCTTTTATCATTTTTTATCAGAAAGGCATTGACGACTTAGGCTGAATACGGTTTAATGCGCCCCGTTGCCCGGATAGCTCAGTCGGTAGAGCAGAGGATTGAAAATCCTCGTGTCGGTGGTTCGATTCCGCCTCCGGGCACCAATTCAAGGTGCGCTTGTTGGGAGATAAAAACTTAACGTGCCACCAATACAAGAACCCGAATGTATAACTGTAGTTAGTTTAGCTTTTCAGTACTTCGATATTGGATTGAACATAAGGGTTACCAAGCTAGGATGCCTAAAAATTCAGGCGTCCTTTTTGCGTTGGAATGCAATACTTACAAGTTCTATTGCAACTGTCAAACCATCCAAACTAAAATCAATGAATTAATTAACACGATGTTGTATGTTAGTTATTCAACTTTCCTCATTGATCAGAAGAAAGTTAATTATGGGTGATTGCATCGGTATCGAATAGGAGGCAGGATCACTCCCGCCGTCCTCTCACAGCACCGTACGTACGGTTCCATATATAGTGCTTCATGTTACACTGGAAGCGTCGTTGCTGTTCCAACAGTGATATTAGACTCAGCCTTCTGAACAGTAACGTCTTTATCGCTTGATTCATGTAGCTGGCTCCCAAGTTCCACCATGCTCCGCGCTGGTTGCCTGTCGATCTCTACGCTCGTTCTTCCTTTTATTCCTGCCACCATTAATTTCTTGGCTCGAGTATAAGGCCGCTTCTATTGTCTCCACAACAGGCAACATAATTTACTATTGATCCAACTATCCAGCTCTTTTTGGCGCAGTTCCGTGTTAAAGAACCCAGAAAGTGGTCCGCTGCCGCCATTTAACCAACGCGATTGTAATGTAAATTCAGGCAGTTCGAAAGCGCAACGCCGCTATAAAGTCGGCTATATCAGCCGATGCCACCCTGACCGCAGCACCGGCATGACCCGTTATTACAACCAGCATCCCAGCTTGCACCTTAAAGGCAACTGGCTGGAAAAAGCCGGGTTTACCACCGGACAGGCGGTGAACATCACCGTTGAACGGGGACAGTTGATTATCCGGCTCGTTGAAAACGGCTAAAAAGGAGATCCCAGCGCTTGGCTGGGATCAGTATTTATTGACTACCACCACTTAGGATAATCATTAAATGCCTCGTACAATGCACATTTCGACTCATCGGTCAGCTTTTCTCTTCCTTTTGCTGATGTGATATAACCATCTAGATTTTCTTTGGCACATGACCATTCAAGTGAGTCCTGAACAGGGTTTAATAGCAATTCAAAAGCCCCATTCATATCTTTAAGACGAGCTATATCATTTCTACGTAAGTTGTCGATAAATGAGTCAAAACATTGACATTCTATCCATAGCTGCATGTCCACGTCTAAACTATATCCAAATTTATCTACTCGGATTGTAAGATTAAATTTCATTGACGGTACATGCTCATCAAGCTCTATTACATCTAATGTAATGTTTATAGGGTTTTTAATTTCTATATCCATTTAATGTGCTCCTACATAACGGGCATGAATGATCGTTGGCAACTCAGTTGCTGTTCGTGGTGGTTTAATTTCTAGTTGCCAGCCATCTACAGTAATTCTCTCACCATATGGCATTTTGTTTTTTGTGGCAGTATTTACAGCAGATTGGAAACTTCTTAGTTCTTGTTGACTAGCCAGTCTCACAGCTTCAGGCGTATGCGTAACAGCTTTTGATGCTGCGTATTCCACCATATGTTCGGTAGCATTTCCATGTACCCATACTTTCTTCCCGTTCGGTAATGACATTTCAAAAGATTTAGGAATTACGGAGCCAGGATACATTGGCTGGGTGCCTTTAATGGAATCGAAAACAGTTCCTGTTGACAATTCACTATTCTTCACAACATTTTCTGTTTTTCCGTTTGACAATGACTTCCCATCAAACTTACCAACCGGATGCTCAACATTCGTCACCGTACCCTGATCCTTCGGACTGAATTTCCCTTCTCCTACTTTCCATTGCGGTGATGAACCTTCTGCTTTGCTCCCCGAAACAGGATTTTTAGCCAGTGCCAAGAATGCCTTAGCCGCCACATACTGCATCACCTTCGCTTCACTGGTCGGGATGCCGCTGGCCACAATTTCAGCCGCTTTCTCCGGCGTCATTTTCTCATTGGACATCACCACATCCAACGGA
>NZ_PUWT01000167.1:0-500 GCF_002968995.1 Photorhabdus hindustanensis | reverse complement strand
YCAGCGCTACCTGTACCAGTACCGCAAGACCAACGGAGAGCCGCTGAGCATCCGCACCCAACGCACGCAGTTGCAGCCGTTACAGGTGTGGTTCAAATGGCTGACGAAACAGAATCTGATACTGGCGAACCCGGCAGCGGACATTGAGTTGCCGCGGGAAGAAAAACGGCTGCCAAAGTATATCCTGAGCATTGATGAAATCGAGCATATCCTGTCGCTGCCTGACCCGCATACGTTGCAGGGCGCGCGCGACCGGGCCCTGATGGAGCTGCTCTGGTCAACGGGGATACGGCGCAGTGAAGCGGCCCGGCTCAATATCTACAGCATTGACGGGTCACGCAAAACCGTGACCATCCGGCAGGGCAAGGGCAATAAAGACCGGGTGTTGCCCCTCGGCGAACGGGCTTTAAGCTGGCTCCAGTTCTATCAGCAACAGGTCCGCCCGCAACTGCTGGTCACCCCGGACCTTCAATCGCTGTTCGTGGCGATGGACGGGCTAG
>NZ_PUWT01000166.1:0-1322 GCF_002968995.1 Photorhabdus hindustanensis | reverse complement strand
CTWAAAGGCAGGCAGGTTTTTCCTGATCGCCTTAGTGTCGGCTGGATGCTTTACCAGCCCCGTATTATTGATAAGTTCTATCTGCCTATGGCGGAAGATGTGCTGCCTGTGTACCAAAATAATGAACAGATCGGCACTCTGATTATCACCAAGAAAGGGATTTTTGATGGAAGAAATCAGGAGGATATTGATAAATCCAATGATATTGAAATACAGTTAGTAAATCTGGGATTATTACCATTAATTACCGAGGTTTAATGAGAGGTGATGTTATTTACCAATCAGAAAACGATGGAGAATTTTAATGTCAAAAGCGGTTATTCTGCTGGGCGATACGACAGATCATGGCGGTAAGGTGATTACCGCTATTGCTCAATATACTCACAATGGTATTCCCATAGCAGGTAAAGAAGATTTGGTGGCGTGTCCTCAATGCAAAGGTGTCTTTCCTATTATTCAGGGGGCTGACTCTTTAACATATAAAGGGAAAGCGATTGCGCTTGAAGGAATGCAAACAGCCTGTGGAGCAAAGTTAATTGCCAGTCAGCATGAGTTTACTCTTGCCAGTTAATGTGAGTTCAATTCAGGGCATTTAAAACCCTGGTCAGAAATCCGAACGGCAATTTAAAGATATTCTTTGTATTGCAAAAAATAAGATAAATAGGAGACGTTAATATGCCAATACCCTTATTAGCCCCGGTCGCAGTGGGTGCGGCTGAATATGTCGCCAGCGCCTGTGCCGGAGTATTAATTGCGGTTGGGCTGATGGAAGCCGGTAAAGATAAATCCGTTATAGAGGATGACGACATTCACCATAAGAAAACGGATTTTGTGATAAGCCCTGAAATCACGGATGAAGATCGAAATATCGTCTGGAGTGCCGAAACCCATGCGGATTTTTGGGAGGACGATGATTTAGGGGATGAATCCGTTGATACCAGTGCGGTGCAGACTAAAGCCCGGTCTGAGACGGAAGAGTGTGAAAAAACGGAAACTAAAAAAGCGTGCGAGGCTTGCCTTGCTATTCCGGTGACAAGTGAAAAATATCGCAAGGTGAGTCGCTGGAGCGCTATCACGATTAACTATCAGCGATTTATTGCGAAAACTCAATATAACCCGCTCACACAAATGATCCAGGAATTTCAATGCCTGAAAGTGACCTTTGATGGCTGGCGGCCGGCATATTGCCTGTTTCTGGAGGCTAAGGCGCGGTATGACCAGTTTTTTGATACTGAAGGTGAACCCAAAATTTGGTGGAAAGGGAGTAAATCAGGTAAAAAACAGGCGGAAAGGCATCAAACTGTTTGTGATGTACTAGAGGG
>NZ_PUWT01000165.1:0-581 GCF_002968995.1 Photorhabdus hindustanensis | reverse complement strand
CACCCATGAAATCGTGGCCTATGTTGCTCAGCTCTGGAAGATTACCTTTAGCATTCCCGGCATGAATAAATGGCTACACCGTCAGGGTTTTTCTTATAAAAAACCTTGTGGTGTCCCTCATAAATTCGATGCAGAAAAACAGAGACAATTTATTGAATATTATGAAAATCTTAAAGTCGCCGCGAAAGACGAGCCCATCCTCTTTCTTGACGCGGTTCACCCGACTCAAGGTACCAAACTCAGTTATGGCTGGATGCGGAAAGGTGAGAAAAAAACAGTCAAAACAACAGGAAGCCGGACTCGCCTGAATATATTGGGCGCCCTCAACCTAAATGCCATTGGTCATACGGTGTTCCAGGAATATCAAACCATTAATGACTATAACATTTGCTGTTTTTTCAATGAAATAAGAAAGTCTTATCCTGACTATCATCAAAAAATTCATCTTATTGTGGATGGGGCGGGTTACAACAAAGCGCATCTTGTGAAGGAGTGGGCTTATGTCAGCAATATTGAGTTACATTACCTTCCGCCATACAGCCCAAATTTAAACCCGATAGAGCGATTATGGAAGGTCATGA
>NZ_PUWT01000164.1:0-1014 GCF_002968995.1 Photorhabdus hindustanensis | reverse complement strand
CACCGGGACGTGTATGACAACCGGCTGCGGTTTGTCTATAACGAGCACGGTCAACTGACACAGGTTCTCCACAGTGACGGGCCGGAGTTGACGCTGCTTTATAATCGGCGCGGACAACTGACAGAGATTCTCCGTACCGATGAAGGGTTACAGGAAGTGATGGCCCGTTATCACTACCATGATAACGGCCGGCTGGCGGAAGCGGACAGCGCCCAGCATTTTCATCTGTACTATGAATATAATGCGCAGGGTCTGATAAGCCGCTGGTCTGATGGCGACCAGACCTGGGTGGATTACCGTTATGATAAACAGGGGCGCTGTACCGACAGCGTGGGGGCCGGCGGCTACTATCCGGTTCACCTGGATTATGCCCCCGGCATCACCCGCTCCACCACCCCACAGGGGCACACCACCACCTGGCATTACAACGACCAGCAATTAATCACTGAAATCCACACCCCGTGCGGCGGCGTGACCCGTTATGACTATGACCGCTGGGGCAATCTGGTCAGACAGAGATTACCGGAGGGAGAAACCCTGACGCTGACGTATCTGGCCGATACCGGCCGGGTAACCTCACTGACGGAGGCCACTGGCGCGGTATGGCAGTACAGCTATGAGGCTGACAGCCTGCAACTGACCGGCATGACCGACCCGCTGCAACGCACCTGGCTGCCCCGGTATGATGAACAGGGCCAGCCCGCCGGATTTATTGCGCCGGACGGCCGGAAAACCACGCTGACCCGCAATGCCTTCGGGCTGGTGACGGCCGAAACAGACCCGGACGGCAACGGCCGCACACAGGAATATGATAAGCATCAGCGGCTGGTGCGGGTGCTGGATGAAGAGAACCGGACCGTCAGTCTGGGTTATGACAGCCAGGACCGCTGACGSCGCAGCAGCATTTCAACTGGCAGGGCGGTATAGACAGTCAGCTGAACAATGACGGGGGCAAATTGTTCAGCCGTGATGCAATGTCACTGCAAGGCGGGCAGCTAACCAACCGCCAGAAAG
>NZ_PUWT01000163.1:0-969 GCF_002968995.1 Photorhabdus hindustanensis | reverse complement strand
CGCTGACCACTTTGTGGCTCATGACTGGGGTGAAGTCGTAACAAGGTAACCGTAGGGGAACCTGCGGTTGGATCACCTCCTTACCTGAGATAGGTTAAGTGCAGTGCTCACACAGATTGTCTGATGAAAGAAGAGAATAGGTTATCGTAACAGGCTTGTAGCTCAGGTGGTTAGAGCGCACCCCTGATAAGGGTGAGGTCGGTGGTTCAAGTCCACTCAGGCCTACCAAACGCTTTTCCTCTTTGCCATTTTAAACGCTGCATTACTCATGTGCTCGCGCACACTGCGTGATTCGCGTTGAAACTGGCTGTGATGAAAAGGTTTGTATAAAATTCTGCGATAGCGGCCTATTTCTGTATGGGGCTATAGCTCAGCTGGGAGAGCGCCTGCCTTGCACGCAGGAGGTCAGCGGTTCGATCCCGCTTAGCTCCACCATACTAAATGTAGTTCAGAGTATATTGGCAACAGTATGCTGCGAATTATTTTGCTCTTTAACAATCTGGAACAAGCTGAAAAATTGAAACACTCAGTAATATCGACAAGGTATTATTGGGGAGTCTCTCAAGCTGAGCAATCTGAAACTTTTTCGGGTTGTGAGGTTAAGCGAATAAGCGTACACGGTGGATGCCTAGGCAGTCAGAGGCGATGAAGGACGTGCTAATCTGCGAAAAGCGTCGGTAAGCTGATATGAAGCGATATAGCCGGCGATGTCCGAATGGGGAAACCCAGTGCGATGCGTCGCACTATCATTAACTGAATCCATAGGTTAATGAGGCGAACCGGGGGAACTGAAACATCTCAGTACCCCGAGGAAAAGAAATCAACCGAGATTCCCCCAGTAGCGGCGAGCGAACGGGGAGCAGCCCAGAACCAGCATCAGCCATAGCATCAGAGGAACGGTCTGGAAAGGCCGGCGAGAGAGGGTGACAGCCCCGTACTCGAAGGTGGCATGGCTGTGAGTTCGACGAG
>NZ_PUWT01000039.1:0-77163 GCF_002968995.1 Photorhabdus hindustanensis | reverse complement strand
GGTATTCATAAAAGTCAGAAGGTAAAGGAGTGGCTGGCACGACATCCCAAATTTACCCTGTTGTTTTTACCGGTCTATTCACCGTGGCTAAATAAAATAGAACGGTTATGGCAATCGCTCCATGAGACAATAACGCGAAATCACCGTTGTCAATTTATGTGGCAGTTGCTTAATTATGTTGATGCCTTTTTGGCATCGTTTTCATCACAGCAAAAACCAGGAAGACAAAAAATGAGTGTAGCACTATTATGAAATCTTATTTAGCTCCATTTTCTCTTTTTTTTAGTTCCATTTGTTCTTTAATCTCAGACCCGCAATGCTTACATTTAATAGCCATTGGGTTAACTTTTTCAGCACAAAATGGACAGTTTACGTAGTTCTCTTGATTATCCTTTTTTCTGCTACCGAATAAAGTCATTATTAAGCCACCAAATATTATATTAGTAAGCTAATGAATATATTTTACATCCAATTATATTTACCACACCACCTTTGCGTTATTAATAAATTCAAAAAATTAACCACTCAGAAATAAATATTAACTTTACAGATAAAACTGTTTGTAATATATCTCACCAAATAACTGCAATGATAAAAATATCATTATTAAATTACGACTATCTGAAATAAAGAAGAGGAATTATTGAATAATGGGAAAGTAAGCTGCTATCACTGTGAATAATAAGGGCCAAATGGCCCTATCATTATGCAGCCTTTACAATATAGTTAAATGCGATATTGCGAGGACGATTCTCTGAGGCTACAGGAACAACCCTTGACGCCAGGAATCCAAAGCCATATGGGGTATCCGTGTCAGAGACATTTAATGATTTGAAAGTGCCATCTGAGGCTATTCCAAGAACTTGACTAGCATAAATAGCCCCTCTTGTTGCCAAATGATAGTTTGGCGCTATCATGCCGGCGAATGAACCCTCAATATTTCTGATGGCATCCCCCTGAGAAGTTAAAATTCTACGGCCACTATCAACACCTCGTTTATCATCCCAACCTCGAATAAATTCCCCTCTTAAATCGGGCAATTTACCGTCAGGATAAGCTTCTGCTAACTTTGGGTACTGTAATTTATCAAAAGCTGAACCGTTACAAGTAAAATAGCCAGTAGGTGGATGAGGCAATGGCCAAGGAATAGGAGAACCAACAGGAACTTCACTGATTGTTTCAATTCGATTATCTGTATATTCACGTAATGAATTTACTATTTCCTGAGCAAGCTTTTGTGTGACTCCCAATGTATCACTATTACCAATCACATTTGTAAGCTGAACAACACCTTTTTGTGTTAATGAAGCGTTGGGAATGTCTGTTGCAATTTTTTGTTCTAATGCTTGATTTAATTGTGCAGTAAGCTTGGCTATATCCCCATTATCCAAAACCTCAGCGCCAGATCGTTCCGCAATAAAATCAGCCACAACAGATGATATTATTGAGGATTGGCGTAATACCTTATTTAACACATGAGTAGAAACATTCTCTGGTGGAAACCCCGTCTGTAAATTCTGACTTTCTTCATATTTTTCTTGACTCACTACATTAGCATCATCACTAATAGAAAATGCTTTAAAATCATTTTTTTGGTTCATATACCTTCCTTAAATTAAATAATACTATTTCACAATCAATATATTTAAATCAATATAAAAACAATCACTTTGCAACTCATGCCAATCAAAGTCTAGTTTAGAAAAATAATAAAGTGTTGTTCTTATTCCTTATAAGGTTAACTAATTTTGTATAATTGATTACAATAAGCAATTCAATATCAAGAAGTTACTATTATCTCCTCTCCGATAACTGTCAATATTATTGACAGTTATCGGGACGCTCCTGCTTCTGAACCCAAATATCGTAAAGATTCTGCACTGTCACTAGCAACAATGGCTGCGGTTGCAGATCAACAGAAAGGGTAGGAACAAGTTTTGATGACAAAGATGATAATGATTTTGGAGAGAGAGTTTCAGCATTTGAGATTTCAACCGGAACAGAAATACCATTGCTTAACACAAGTCGTGTTTCTGCAAACTTTAGATCTAAATTCACATCAAGTTGGCGAAGACGTATCAGCTCTTCCGCCCTGCTGGTTGTTTTAAGAGATTGAACTATTTCAGATTTACAATTCTCCGGCACCGTTAGAACGATGTGGTACACTCATGTGTAACAGTAAGGTGTAGATCTTAGGAAAACTATTTGGAAACATAAGGTTAGAAAGAAGTGGCGGAGGAGGAGAGATTCGAACTCTCGGATGGTTTCCCATCGGCGGTTTTCAAGACCGCTGCCTTAAGCCGCTCGGCCACCCCTCCGCAATGGCGTGCACTATAAACAGCACCGAGAAAGATGTAAAGTCTCCTTCTGTTCGATTGCCGTAAATTTACTCTTTTTCATGGTCGTTGGCTTATTTTATCCGCATATGTGCATCCCATCCTTGGGTACGGAAGTGATTTTTGCTAAATTACCGCTACTTTTCTTTGATGGTTATTAATGATTATGTTGGTATTCGAAGGTCAAGAAATCGAAACCGATGCGCAAGGTTATCTGAAAAACAGTAGTGACTGGCAGGAAGCAATAGCTTTACTCCTCGCCGAACAGGAAGAAATCACTTTGACTGAACAGCATTGGGAAGTCATTCTTTTTATCCGGGAATTTTATAAGGAGTTTAATACATCCCCGGCTGTCCGTATGTTAGTAAAAGCAATTGCACAAAAGTATGGCGAAGAAAAAGGCAACAGTCGCTATCTTTACCGCTTGTTTCCCAAAGGACCGGCAAAGCAGGCAACTAAAATTGCCGGGCTGCCGAAACCGGTAAAATGTATCTAATCAATAATCTAGCTCAGTGGCGGACGCTAAAATCTGCAACATCCTCCACTGCGCAGGTGTGAAAGGAAAGGTTATCTATTCGTGCTCCCGGTGGACCACCCTGCTCCAACCAATGGGTTAATTTATTTAGTTGTTCACTGTCACCATAAGCTACGATTTTGACACTGCCGTCATGCAAATTACAGACATAACCTGTCAGCTTATTAAATTTCGCCCAACGAAAAGTTTGATAGCGAAACCCAACTCCCTGAACCCGGCCATAAACATAAATTGTTATCCCAGATTTAATCATATTTACCCCTATCAACCCAATTACCTTACGGTATCGCTCACATATATAGTTAAGCACACGACTGTTGGTTGTGTTTTATATTTACTACAGCTAACCTGAAATAGATGAAGTCACACTCGCAATTAAAGCAAAAAAAGACTTCAACCACCGGGTATGCTCTTGTAATTCACCTTACTGCCCTTATATCAATGTCAATGTAAGATCTTCTTTGGAGGTGACTATGATTATCGCCAGCAAATTCGGTATCGGCCAACAAGTACGTCACAAGCTTCTTGGTTATTTAGGAGTCATCGTGGATATTGATGTGGAATACTCTCTGGAACAACCCCAAGAGGATGACATTGCATCTAATGCTACCTTGCGTTCCGCTCCCTGGTATCACGTTGTGATGGAAGATGACAACGGTCAACCTGTACATACTTATTTGGCTGAAGCACAATTAGCTTATGAAACATCTGATGAACATCCAGAGCAACCTTCTCTAGATGAGCTAGCAGAATCCATCCGCAATCAACTACTGGCCCCAAGACTGCGCAATTAATCTCCCATTTATATCTAACAACCTAAGGCAGTTATCGTGTTTTAAGCTGCCTGTACGGCAGTGCACGAAACATGGCAAAAGTAATCAAAGGTCGCAAATTTCTAAGCTGCCTGTACGGCAGTGCACCGCTGATATGATGAATCCCGCCACAAGCGGCGTTTCTAAGCTGCCTGTACGGCAGTGCACTTACCTTGCCTTCTTTCACTCTATCAACTTAATTTCTAAGTTGCCTGTACGGCAGTGCACAAAACCGGTTAATGTTCCATGCCAGCTATCGATTTCTAAGCTGCCTGTACGGCAGTGCACATAGCGTATTTTTCACACAGATTGAGTTGACATTTCTAAGCTGCCTGTACGGCAGTGCACTGCAAAAGCCATGAGAAAACAAGCCAAACTAATTTCTAAGCTGCCTGTACGGCAGTGCACTTCTCCGTAGACCATCAGCGCAGCATGATAACTTTCTAAGCTGCCTGTACGGCAGTGCACTTAAGTCTAGCTCAACATAGCTCGTTGTTTGATTTCTAAGCTGCCTGTACGGCAGTGCACTAAAGATAGAATCGCTATTGCCGTAGCTAATTTTTCTAAGCTGCCTGTACGGCAGTGCACTGTTACATATTAACCTTAAGTTGCTGACTGTTAAAGAATATAATGATAAAAAATGAAAAAACCCTTTTTTTAGGCGATACTTAATTTTTCTTTTAAATCAATAGGTTATTTTTTAATGATAAAAAAGGGTTAAAACTGGGGTACAGCAAAAACACCTATCTTATAGCAATAAAAGTGTAGATTCTGGCAAAACTTAGCAACCATAAGAACAACCAAAATTGCCTTAAAATATTGTAATAACTGTAAAAATAGATTTTATAAGATGTCTAGAACAGTAAACTCAATATTCAACTTAAACATTATTTGAACACTTGGAACCCGGGCACCATTCCTCATCCAACGCCTTAAGTTTGTATTAGATATTGGTGCCAGGCTCCCTTCGTCCATTGATTAGAAACTAAGTAACTACAAACTGAAAAATATTATTTTTCGAGTCCCAATCTCGGAATTTCAATTTTCGGGCAGCGATCCATAACAACTTCCAGACCAGCTTCTTCTGCCAACACTTTTGCTTGTTCGTTAATAACACCAAGTTGCAACCAGAGCACTTTTGCTTTGATATCTATAGCTTCTTGCGCAATGTCATATGCAGCTTCCGCATTACGAAATACATCAACTATATCAACAGGTTGTGGAATATCTGCCAGTTGTGCATACACTCGTTGCCCAAGCAATGTTTGTCCGGCAAGCTTCGGGCTGACAGGGATCACCTGATAGCCTTGTTCCAGTAAATAAGCCATAACTTTATAACTTGGACGAGTAGTTTTTTTCACTCGCACCTACCAGAGCGATAGTTTTTGCTCGTTTTAGTATGTCTGCAATTTGCTGGTCACTCATTTACTCCTCCTCAAAATTCGATGTTTTACTTTGTTTATTTATTACAATGTATATGATAAACATTGTTATCAATTGGACTAACTACGTTCGAAAACACAATAACGATTACTAAAAGGCATTCTCGTGGAATTGACAACTCGCACAATGGCAACCGCTAAAAATATAGCGCTTATTGCACATGACCACTGTAAAATTTCACTATTAACTTGGTCCAAAAAACATAAGAATTTACTCAAGAAACACCATTTATACGCTACCGGCACAACCGGTAATCTGATTCAGAACGAAACCGGATTACCCGTTACCAATATGCTTAGTGGCCCAATGGGTGGAGATCAACAAATTGGTTCTCTAATCTCAGAAGGGAAAATTGATGTGTTGATATTTTTCTGGGACCCTCTTAATTCCGTACCTCATGATCCTGATGTAAAAGCACTGCTACGCCTTGCTACAGTATGGAATATCCCCGTAGCAACCAATCTGGCGTCTGCGGATTTTATTGTTAGTTCTCCTCTGTTTTCTGAATCAGTAAGTATTCAAGTGCCTGATTATCAAAATTATTTAAATGAACGTCTGAAATAAGTCTTTGCAACATATACCTACAACTACACGTTTTCTCCAAGTCAGATACTAGGAAAAAACAAGAGTGAGATTTCCAGCAAAGGTATCCCATGATAGCCCTGAATATTTCAGCCAAAGCAAAACCTCAAGGTTTACGTTGAACAGGCACATTTAGTCGCTCTAATTGGCACACAAACACCGATGGATTCTTCTTATCCTGCATCAACCACACCTGCTTCTTCGCCCGTGTTAATGCAACATACAAAAGGCGACGCTCTTCCGCATCTGGAAAATCTTCCGGCGGCGGCAATAAAACCCGCTCCATCACAGATTCCCTTGCCGGTGCAGGAAAACTATCTTGCCCCTGATGCAAGCCAAGAATAATGACATAATCCGCTTGTCGCCCTTTGGATGCATGGACAGTCATAAACTCTATTTTCAGTTTAGGCCAGCGAGTTGCTGCTTTTTTCAGTAATTCAGGTTTCAAATAGTGATAACGTGCTAGTAATAAAATCGTTTCCTGCTCAGTGACATAGCCACTCATTTTATTCAATAAAGATTCAAGCTGATCTTCTGGCAGGATGACAATTGATTTTTTATTACCCTTGATCAAACTATTTAGTGATTTCCTTAATTGATTTGGGTTTTGTTGCACAAACGCGTTAGCAACCTCACCAATCCTATCATTAAACCGATAAGAGATATCCAATACACATTCAGCATCTTTACCAAAATGATCAGCAAATACGGTAGTCAACATCGATTCCGCACCACTGAAACGATATATTGATTGCCAATCATCCCCAGCGGCAAACAGACAGCTTTGGCTGTTTTGTGCTCGCAATGCAGCGAGCAATTTGGCCCCTAATGGTGAAATATCCTGAAACTCATCCACCAGAATATGCTTCCACGGGCTGATAAACCGCCCTTTATCCAGAATATTCACCGCCTGATGGATTAACCCTGAGTAATCAACAGCACCTTCTGTTTTTAATTCAGATTTCCACGCTTTTAATAAAGGCCCCATCAGGCGAATACATTTTTGAAACCGATCCAGATACTCTTCCTGAGCTTGCTCTATCATCGCCTTCTGGCTACCACCATGTATACGCATCAAATCCAACCAACGCTCAAGCCGGTCTGACAAACGGTTAGCAAGTTGTTCATCGTGCCAAAATTCACCTTCCGGCACTTCCCATTTCAACTCTTCCGTCAGACATTCTCGCCAACCTTTGGCTTGCGCTTTCTTTTCACTGCATTGTTGTTGCCAGTGTTTAATCAAAAAATCTCTTCTTTTTTGCCCGTCAGTTTCCAGCTCGCTGATTTTGGATACTTTATTACTTCCTTGCTGAATGATATGCAACGCCAGATCATGAAACGTTTTTACTTTAATATCATTCACACCAAGACGGATATGAATCCGTTCATTCATCTCACTTACAGCCTGATTATCAAACGCTAACAATAATATCTGTTCGGGAATCACCTGTTGGCGAAGTAATAACCAACCCGCTCTCGCAACTAACACCGATGTTTTTCCACTCCCTGCGCCAGCAAGAACCAGAATTGAATTTTCACCGTTAACAACAGACAAACTCTGAGAAAGATTTAACGGAGATGTTTCTACCCGCTGAAAAAAGTCACGATGTTGCTCCAACATACGTTCTGTCCATTGCAGATTCATCTTTTCAACAAGCTTCTCGCCATTCTCAAGCCAGCTCAAACATGTTTGATACCCTTCCCTGCAATTATCAAATTGTTCCAGACGTTGTAACGGCAATGGTAAAGCCTGAAACGCTGCCTGAATCCGCTGTTGCAACTGGAATAAATCCGTTTTTTTAAACCAGCGATTCTGTTGGTCAATTCTGTTGATTTCACTAACCTGAGTTGCCAGCACATTAGCACTAATATCACTCATTTCCTGGCTCCATTTCTGCCATTCACCAAGCAGATAATGGTAAAAACGCTGAGTTTGCTGCCATTCAGTGCCATGAAGACGAACTGCTTGTCTATTGGGCAGTTCAAACTCTAACTCCCCCCAGACAATACCTCGTTTACACTGAATATTAATTAACTGGTTAAATGGGATAAGGTATTGATGCTTTTCACCACTGACTTCAATACCCGCATTCAGCAAACGCACCCGATTATAAGGATGCTGAGCAAGACGTTGGCCAATTTGTGTTGCTTTAAGTTCCATTATTGAGCGCCATACCTAAAAAATAGTTGAATTATGTCTGATAAGCGTTTTTTATCACTAATAAACCTTTTATCATAATGTTACTTATGACCGTTATTATTACCTCAGGGGTATTTTGTGCTAACTGTTTTCCGGTCCGCACCGTTTTCTTTATAACAGTCATTTTCTCTATTATAACCGTATCGTGACTGCTCCCCGCCGTAAAAAACGGCGAGGCTTCCCACTTCTCAGGCCGCAACCGTCTTTACGACGGATTGACGCTGGCCTACGTGGGCAAATTGTTATTTCTGGCGTATTATTCTTCACCTTCCGCAATACCCAGTATGCACATGCAACTCTGTTTATCACATTACTGGTACTATTATGCTTCAACTTGTTAGCGGTAAATTTCATCTGGCAAGACTGGAAATTCCGCCAGTTATCACAAGTGATAAATCGCACGATGAACACCAATTGTCGCTACCTTGATGCCATTTTAGTTCAATATTATCAGGGAAAAGATAATGGATTGAGCTATCGAATTGCCCACCGTGATGCCCATAATAGTGACGCTGAACTGGCATCCGTTATTTCAAACATGTCTGCTGAACCGAAAAGTGACCAGACTGTTCAAGAAAAAGCATTCCGGTTATTGTGCCTAAATCACACCATGCTAAGTTACATCTCCGCGCTGGAAGCACACCGAGATAAATTGGATAATTAAAGTCATTCTAGACATTTTTAATGATGCTGTTTGTTATGTCGATACAGCATTAAAACCGGCATTAATAGATGATGATAGAATTGAGCAAGCTCCGGCAGAAAGAAATAGTAAAGAGCAACTGGTATTGCAACAAACCGGTTTATTAATAGAATTGTCACCGGAAATTGTTAGTATCATTAAAAAAATTAATCAATTATAACCAGATTGATATACTGGGGCAGTTGACTGCCCCTTTCATTAGCTATTCTCGATAAAGATCTAACAAGCCAGTTCCTTGTGCCAGCGTAATAAATCATTACGGATCTGTACCGGTAAAACGGCTGAATGACACCCTTCAATTGCACCAGCCAAAGCAAGCAATAAATTAATATTAGATTTTCTTTTATATTGATGCAGTTTTAAATAACTGGCTTTCGCACCTAGCAACCGTAAATCTTCAACTTTACATATTCCAACTTTCCATAACTGGCGTTCTAAAGACATTCCAAGATTAGGCAAATCCTTCAAGCGCTCCGGCATTTTCTTTTTACCCGCCATTTCAATAAATGAGTAGTGATAAGCCAAATACGCATATTGAGATAACAACTCTTGATCCCGCCAAAGTGATTCAACCACTTGGTAATAACGCAAAGTTACAGGCACTCCCTTTTTCGAGTAAATATAGTTTTTCATTCCTCTGGCTTTAAATAATACTTCAGCATGTCCATTTCCTCGTAAATATAATTCTCCATCAGCAATAATAGCGAACATAATCCCATCAGATAACAGGCTGTAACCGCCAAACTGTGGCTTCCTTGTCAATGTTCCAAACGACGAAAAACCATTTTTGAGTTGAGTAAAACGCACCTCAGACAAAAACATACAGATCACTCCATGAGTTTTGTACAAATAAATCTCTTATCCATAGATTTGTCCCAGTTATTAGTAAAATAAATAACAGGAACAAGTAATTAAAAACATACGCAATTCAATTTTCTCTGCCAATGGTTAAATGAGTTTACAGCCATTTACAGTCAATATTTGCGAAGCTCTTTGAAAAAATAGACTTGATCTTAGCCTGATATGAAGATACTGTATATTAATACAGTTAATCGTGGCGAGGTTCATTATGGGCATTCAATCATCCTGGGTTTACCCTTCTAAACATCAGTCAACCAAAAAGCAGCTATCACTCTCTTCGCCTACACAAGATAATTCAGCCAAAAGAGAGGGGGTAGTGAAAGAGGGTAAAGAAGGTATAGTGAGTGAATTGATCTATAGTGATAACCAATATAGCGATAACCAAGCTATCATTAATCGTATATTGCTACCTTTGTTACGCCAATCAGGAAATGAGGCTCGCTGGTTGCTATGGGTTAGTCCACATAAGAAACTAAGCCGTCAATGGTTAATTAACTCTGGATTACCTTTAGATAAGATTGTCCAATTAAATCGCATCAGCTCCATTACAACGGTAGAAGCAATGGAAAGAGCATTGGCGAGTGGTAATTACAGCGTGGTACTTGGCTGGTTACCAAAGTTATCAGAAAAAGACACCGTAAAATTACAGGCTGCGGCACAAAAAGGTAATGCACTGGGCTTTATTATACGCCCACAAGATGTAAATAAAGAAACCAACTGTGCTGAATCGCGAGCAGATTTACTAAAAATCCATTCCATTTACTATCATTGACCAAAACTAGGAATTATCGCAATATTTATAACACAAAATAACCAATCCAGACCGAAAATCACCAATCACAATTAAAATCAATTAATTAAGGCAAGATTAGTTGTAAAGAATAGTAAATTTTTTAAAAAAATTATACATTACCTTTTAAATTTTTTACTCTATTAATCAAGGGGCACTTGTAACTTTTTAACTTCGTTGTAGACTTTACACCATTAAAGGTTACTGCACTTAGTACCCTTGTATTGTTTAGTCTATCGGTTTTATGAAAAAGTGCAGCATTCCTCTAACTGAGTTTTTAATCAATATGGCTCGACAGCCTATCTTAGTAGATATTAAAAGATGCTAAAATTAGTGCAAGCCATTCTTATGGATGAATAGTGAACATAGAAACACGCAAAATTCAAAGTGTACACACAATAATGGTACCGGAGAATTTGAGCACAATTCAGTGCTCGCTTTTATTACAAAGAATGGCAAATGAAAGCCTAATGGGATAGGCAGTAAGCAAAAAGGCTTCCAAAGCCAATTGCCTATTGGGTGATGATAATAACGAGGCGTTAAAATGAAAAAGACAGCTATCGCGATAGCAGTGGCAGTGGCCGCTTTCACAACTGCAACGCAAGCAGCTCCAAAAGACAACACTTGGTATACCGGTGGTAAGTTGGGTTGGTCCCAATACCATGACGTAAACTTCTACGGCAACGGTTATACCAGTGCAATCGGTAATGGCCCTACTCATAAAAACCAATTGGGTGCGGGTGCTTTCTTAGGTTATCAAGCCAATCCATACCTGGGTTTTGAAATAGGTTATGACTGGTTAGGGCGTATGTCTTACAAAGGCAGCGTCAATAATGGTGCCTTCAAAGCCCACGGTTTCCAATTGGCAACCAAACTAAGCTATCCAATTATGGATGACTTGGATATCTATACTCGCTTAGGCGGTATGGTTTGGCGGGCAGATTCCAAAGCAAATTACGGCGCAACCAATACTCATCTGAAAAATCATGACACCGGTGTTTCTCCATTGGCGGCTATTGGTGTTGAGTATGCGATAACTAAAGACTGGGCTACTCGTCTGGACTACCAGTGGGTTAACAATATCGGTGACGCAGGCTCAGTAGGCGCACGTCCTGATAACGGTCTGTTGAGCGTAGGTGTTTCTTACCGTTTCGGCCAAGATGAAGCAGCAGCCCCAGTTGTCGCTCCAGCTCCGGTTGTTGCTCCAACACCAGCTCCAGCACCCGTTGTTGAAAATAAGCGTTTTACCCTGCGTTCTGACGTGCTGTTCGAATTTGCAAGTTCTGAGCTGAAAACCGAAGGTAAACATACTTTGGATCAACTCTATACTGAGCTAGCAAACATCGACCCAAATCAAGGCAAGGTACTGGTTTTAGGCTACACCGACCGTATCGGTAAAGACGTGTACAATCAGAAACTGTCTCAAAAACGCGCTCAAAGCGTAGTTGACTATCTGGTATCTAAAGGTATCCCTACCGGCAGCATCAGCGCAGAAGGCCACGGTAAAGCAAATCCAGTCACCGGTTCTACCTGTGATAAGGTTGGTAAACCTAACCTAATCAACTGCCTGGCGCCAGATCGTCGCGTAGAGATCGAAATTCAGGGCATTAAAGAAGTTGTTACTCAAGCAAAATCCGCTCAATAATAGTCTTTCTTGGTTATAATTAATCATCAAAAGCGCAGAAAACCTCATTGCCAAATGGGGTTTTCTTTTACTTACGGTGAATCTACTTTAAGGAGCTTGTTGCGATATCAATCTATAACAACTGAAATTACTCTTTCTTACCCAAAATAGCTTCCAAATCGTGTTTCAAGCTAGACATCTGATTGGCATATTTTTCTTTCCGTTCAGCATCTTCAATTAACTGGATGATAGTTTCTGACAGCGTATTACCCCGTCGCTGAGAAAGCGCAGATAAGCGATGCCACACGGGAAAATCTAAATCGATGGATTTCTTACGAGTATGCTGATGTTCCGCATTAAAATGCCGTTTACGCCGAGCGCGGATAGTTTGTTTCATTCGGTTGGATAAATCAGGATTCATATGTTGCTCAATCCATTTCAGTACCCTTACCGGCTCACTCTCAAGTTCAATGAGTTTATCAACTGCTGCATGAGCTGCACTGTTTTCAATATATTTAGTAATTAGCTCGCCTTCTTGATGTTTTTTCATCAGATAAGCCCATTTCCAGCCACATTCCAAATTTTCCAGTTGTTGATATTTCATCTTACTTTCTCAGTGACAGCGTAACTAAAAATAAGCATAACAACTATTTTAGTAAATTGCTTATAGCCAAATTGATTAATCTCTGCTTTTTGATCAAATTATGTTTTACATAAAGTGTCTACGATAGCAAACATTCAAGCATGTTGGTTTATATCTTAATCTTGTATAATCGGCACTTTCCTACTTTACAATATATAGCGATCATTTTGACCACTAACAAACTAGACTGGCAGGCATTACTGCCGAATTGCGCGCCTTATGATGCGCTCTTTCATTCTGCTTCCCAACAGGCACCTGCCAGTATGGAAGCCGTTCAATCACGGCTACATAGTGGTTTACAGCTTTTTTGCCGGATGGATTCCCGCCAGCCTTTTATGCTATTGAAAGCTGAAGAATGTGATACTTATTTGTCAGCATTAGCTGAGTCTATCCATCCATTACTCACGAAAGAACTTCCCCAAATTGGTGGAAATTATCACATCCAGCAACAAAAAATTAGCTGGCAACCATCAACAGAAGGCCATTTCACACCTGAGTTACGCGTGGCCTATCGTGAATGGATAGAAGCAGAGCAATTATTTGGCTGCTTCCACTCTCACAACGGAGAAATTCACTTACAACCCGGTCTGATTCATCAGGTAAATGGCGGTGTACTTATTCTGCCATTACGTACCCTACTTTCTCAGCCATTAATGTGGGTTCGCCTGAAACAGATGATTATTCAGCAACGCTTTGAATGGTTGTCTCCGGATAGCAACAAACCGTTACCATTGCCTATCCCCTCGATGCCATTAAAGCTACGTCTGATTCTGGTTGGAGATCGTCTAAACCTTGAAGAGTTTCAGGCAACAGAACCTGAATTAGCAAAAAGCGCTCTGTATGGTGAATTTGATCTGGATATGCCATTTCATAATGAGCAAGATTTAAGCCTATGGTGCAATTATATCAATGGGCTTATTCAACAATGGCAATTGCCTCCATTGAATCATAATGCCTGGCCTGAACTTGTCCAACAAGCAACTCGTCATACAGAAGATCAATACCGCCTGCCTTTGGATATTCTTTGGCTACAACGGCAACTCACTACCACCGCGCTCTATCAGCAAGAAAATCAAATTACAGCTCAATCCATTAAACAAGCAGAGGAAAATCGCCGCTGGCGTCACAGCTATCTGCCAGAACGTGGTTTAGAGGAAATTCATCAAGGCCAGATTCTTATCCGCACCCAAGGGATGGTCATTGGCCAAATTAATGGATTATCTGTGCTGGAGTACCCCGGCCACCCTGATTCAGTAGGAGAACCATCCCGCATCACTTGCGTGGCTCATATAGGAGATGGGGAATTTATTGATGTTGAACGCAAAGTCGAGTTAGGTGGCAATATCCATGCGAAAGGCATGATGATTATGCAAGCATTTTTGATTTCCGAGCTAAAGTTGGATCAACCGCAGCCTTTCTCCGCATCTATTGCATTTGAACAATCTTATAGTGAAGTTGACGGCGACAGCGCTTCTCTTGCTGAATTATGCGCGCTGATTAGTGCTCTTTCCCTACAACCGATTGATCAACAACTGGCCGTCACAGGTGCAGTAGATCAATTTGGTTACGTTCAACCCATCGGTGGTATTAACGAAAAAATCGAAGGTTTCTTTGAAGTATGCCATCACAGAGGGCTAACTGGTCAACAGGGGGTGATCCTACCAGCGGCGAACATCCGTCATTTATGTCTTAACCAAGCTGTTGTAGATGCGGTAAAAGCGCAAAAATTCCATTTATGGTCAATAAAACATGTTTCTGAAGCGCTGCCTTTATTAACAGGTATCCCTTATTATGATCAACAAGAAACACACTTGTTAGCTATGATACAAGAACGTATAACACAGGCGAATAATCAGGAACGGCCTAAATTCCCGTGGCCTCTTCGCTGGTTAGGTTAATTCAGAATGTCTGATCGGAGTTGTTCAGCGTACAAGTGTACTCTATTATTTACCCTACATTAAATATAAGGCTATCTGATAATTATGGTTGATAAACGTAAATCCTACACAAAAGAAGATCTCATCGCATCTGGGCGGAGTGAGTTATTTGGAGAAAATGGGCCTCCATTACCATCTGGTAATATGCTAATGATGGATCGCATCATTGAAATGACAGAAAACGGTGGTACCTACGATAAAGGTTACATAGAAGCCGAGCTGGATATTACCCCTGATTTATGGTTTTTCGACTGCCATTTTATTAATGACCCGGTAATGCCCGGCTGCCTTGGCCTTGATGCCATGTGGCAATTGGTTGGATTCTTCCTTGGCTGGTTAGGTGGCGAAGGCAAAGGCCGTGCCCTTGGCGTTGGCGAAGTTAAGTTCACCGGCCAGGTATTACCAACAGCGAAAAAAGTCACTTACCGTATCAACTTTAAACGCGTTATTAACCGTAAATTGATTATGGGGCTGGCTGACGGTGAAGTGTTAGTCGATGGTAAAGTCATCTATACGGCAACGGATTTGAAAGTGGGCTTGTTTAAAGATACCAGCGCTTTCTAATCAATAATCAGTAACATATCGAAAAGGAAGGTGACTGGCTAATTGCTTTTCACCTTTTTCGCTAAAAGCACACCACCAAGCAAACAGCACATTATTTGAAAAAAATATTTGCTTGAAAAATACTTGGTGTTGTTTTTGCTCTTCAAAGGCAATTCCGGTTATATCTTAGAATATGAGATTCAAAATCTAGCTCTAACCTACCTCGGCTAGGAATAGCACAAAACCACATCTCAATAACCTGCAATATAAGCATCTAGTTTATTGCTGGCTAATTAGTATGCAATTGACAAATTGTGCTATGATCAAATTGACCTGATATATCAAATAAGCTCAAAAAGCATATTAGTAACAGGCAAAAACATCAATAAAATTTATTATTAGTAACAAACACAACCAAGGGTAATTTATATGAACATCAGAAAAATACTGCTCATAATCGTAGCATTAACTATTACACCAACTGCCACAGCAATAAATAAGATCGAAGGCACCATCGAAATGATAGAAGCATCTAACAGTAATGGAGATTGCTATGGAAAAATAGTCACTCCTACTCGCGCCCGAGGATTTCGGTGGGTATGTACTTATAGTGCCGGGTCGATACTTTTATCATTGCTTCAAACAGCCTATTCAAGTCATGAAAATGTAGCCATAGCAGTCGGGGAAGATGTGCAATATAGCCCTCTCTATAGGGTTCAAATACGTCATAAATGTTTATCAAACCCTGCTTACTGCAATTATCCCTCTCGTTAGTAGATAAATTACTGAATGGCCGCAATATCAGCCATATTGGAGGTTAAATAGGATGTATGAGCTGGCGGCCATGAATTCTATCTCATCAAATTTCGCAAACGGAATCCCAAAAAGAACAATACAAAGAAATAGGAAACCAGCACATTATTCACATTAATTGCTATACGTACCCTATTTACTACACTCAGTGCATCATCATATCCATCATATGATGTTTTATTAGAATAGGTTAAATAAATTTACCAACAGGATTCAATCTGACAGATATCTGTAATAAGCAATCAGTCACTGTCAGATTAAATTTGGGATATATACACGTTGATTAAAAAATGGAGGTTTTTTCTTACCTAACCTATACATCAGTTTGGCAGACTAAGCCATCATCGCCCTGTCTTCCATAGCCTGACGCCATCCTCCTAACCAATGAGAACGGGCATCTAATGAATAATAGGGACAATGCTCCCTTGGGCGCCCCAAAATACCTGCATGGTACCCTCTCGATAACGCACGTGCTAAACGATCTCGTTTCTGTCTCTTCATGCTCTTATTTACCTCACAAGCTAGATCAAAAGAAAACAGTGGTCATCATTCATCCAACCACAATTTAGAAATACCCCTATAAATTTTGAAAATCAAGTCAAGAAATTCATATTAATGTAATATTTGTTATATTAATACAGAGAAAATCAATAAGGTATTAATAATAAAGAGAAATTTTTACCCCGCTGATATACCAATTTTCTCCGAACGTAAAGGTCTTACACCCGGAGAATGGCAGAGGGTTACAATTGGGAAGTGAATTGATTAGCAATAGCTTGCGCCAATTGACTCCATCCTTTTGCCAATGTACGAACTAAATCATCATAACCATCCTCTTCCTGTTTTAGCTCTATATTAAAGGGCTGTTTAATGACACTTAACTCACGCCCCTGACAAGTTAATGTCCAGTAACCTTGCAAAATCACCTTACCATCATAACGACCATGAAAACTGGTTACTGTTACATCCAAAGTATCTGGTTTATTAACCAATGGTTGGGCAGACACTAAACGCTGTGGCAGCGCTACGGTTAATTCCGCTACCAACACTTGCTGTAACTGCTGTTCAAGTGGACTTGCCCACAAGTGATTCGCCGCACTGATATAACTAACATCACTACTTTGATATACCACGCCGGAGGATGACAGATAATCGGACAACATGACTCGTTGTACCCATAATTGGCGATCATGCTGCACAATAGCACTCTTTTGTGATGCTATTGTGACTACCGGCAATTGATAATAAGTTCTTTCTGGCTGACGGCTACAAGCAGAAATAAAAATCACTAAAATTAATGCCACTCTTCTCATCATTTTTTAGCCTTTTTCGGTTCTGGATCTTCAATTGGCTTAGCCTCAAAAACTAACGCATTGCTCTTGTTATTCAGCGTTCTCAGCACAGGCCGCAGTTCACTCAACACTTGATCTAATCGCTGCATATTATCCAACATCTTGTTATAAGCCGGTGAGCCAGGCTGGAAACCTTGCATACTGCGGTTAAACTCCTGCAATGTTTTCTGTATATCTTTTGGCAGATCTTTGGTTTCAGGATTTGCCAACACTTTATTCAATTCATCAAGAGTCTGCTGTGCTTTTCTGATAGCTTTCTGACTCTCTTCCAAAGTGCGAATAGCCTGATTAAACATTGGCTCAACCGGCATATTATTAATTTTGTCTAACGCTGCAATAACCTTATGTTGAATTTGAGCAAGGCCACCACTGATTGTTGGCAATAGCGGATAGCCTGCAATTTCATACGGGCCAATCCACCCTTTTTCATTCGGATAAAAATCCAAATCAATAAACAGTGCCCCCGTTAACAAATTACCTGATTTGAGAGAGGCTCGCAGACCGCGTTTGGTTATGCTATTCAGCTCTTTCTCAACATCAAACCCTTCCCCCAACTCCTTCTCAAATCGCTCCGGCTCAATGGAGATAAGTACTGGAATACGAAAATCGTTATCCAGCCGCTGTCTCATTCCCTCGGAATAGAACGGTACCTTCGCCACAGTTCCCATTCGGATACCACGGAACTCCACCGGTGCGCCCGGTTGTAATCCTCGAACAGAATCAGAGAAGAGCAACAGATAATCTTTATGTTCGGTATATAAAGAATCTTGAATGCTTCTTTGGTTATCAAAAAGTTTGTAAGTGGCTTTTTCTTTAATTGGCTCACCCAATTCCCAACCCTTAGGTACATCAAAGCTGACACCACCACCAAACAGCGTTGATAAAGAAGCCATTTCAACACGCACCCCTTGAGAAGACATATCAAGGGTAATACCACTCTCTTTCCAAAAACGGACATTGGTTGTCAGCAAACCATCATAAGGCGCATTAATAAATAGCTGATATCTCATCAGATGCGATTTCGGTTCAAATTCGTTGGTTTCAACAGAACCAACCCGATAACCACGAAACAGCACCGGATCGCCCGGATTAAGCTGACCGGCTTTATCACTGATTAGGATGACACGGATACCTTTTGCATCAGGCGAGGCCAATGGGGGTGAGTCCAACAAATTAAATTTATCTTCTTCATCACCATTCGTTCCCGGCTGAAGTTCAATAAAAGCCCCGGACAGAAGAGTACCAAGGCCAGATATTCCATCACGACCGATCTGTGGTTTCACGACCCAAAAAGCACTATCACTACGTAATAGATTTTCCATGCCATCATTCAGCCGGGCCTTAATAATAACTTGACTAAGATTATCACTCAGCATGACCTTCTCAACCACGCCGACATCCACACTACGGCTTTTAATTTTAGTTTTTCCGGCTTCAATGCCTTCCGCGTTAGAAGTAATCAACGTTACTTCCGGCCCTTGGTGGCTGAAATGGTAAAACAGTATCCAGGCACCAATAAGCACAGTGACAATCGGTACAATCCAGACTGGCGACCAACTTTTAATTTTATCGATTTTAGCCTGACTCTGGTCTTCGACTTTATCCGTCACCTTGACACTCCTTCATTGCCTTATAACGAATGTTTAACGTTGGTTCTATCCCAAATTAAGCGCGGATCAAATGTTATTGCCGCAAACATGGTCAGGATCACAACTGAAGCAAAAATAACTGCCCCCATTGCGGGGTAGACACTCATTAATTTCCCCATACGTACCAATGATGACAATATTGCGATAACAAATACATCAATCATTGACCAACGGCCAACAAATTCAACAACTTCATAAATAAAATGCATTCGGGCGGAATCTCGTTCACCGTGACCTTTGGCATCCCAACATAACCAACCAATTGCCAGCATTTTCAGTGATGGCACCATAATACTGGCAATAAAAATGACTAAAGCCACCGGATATGAACCTACGCTCCACAGTAGTATCACTCCAGCCATAATAGTGGAATCACTCTGATTACCTAATGATTCAGTCACCATCATCGGCATGACATTAGCAGGAATATAAAGCATTAAAGCCGTCACTATCAGCGCCATTGTCCATTGCAGACTGTTACGACGGCGGGCATGTCCACGAGTATGACAACGTGAACAGACTAACTGGTCTGCCGGTAAAATAGCTGTACAGCACTGACATAATCGAACCCCCTGCACTAATCCCGCTTTTCCTGCCTGTAACGGTATATTCACCTTAGGTGCAAGCGCTATCTGATTCCATAACCAGTGGCGATCCAAACATTGAAATGCTCTCACCTGGAGAAGGCAGAACAGGCAATATGGCAAAAAACTTAAACCTAACCCAATATCACCATAAGCCATCAATTTAACAAAGCTGACTAATACCCCTGCCAGAAAGATTTCAACCATACACCAGCTTTTCATCTGAAATAAAACCCTGGCCAACCAGATTTTTATCTTCTGAGAAATAACAACACCCTGGCATAAGAGAATAATCGCTACCATACAAAACGCAGGCACCAATTGAACACAGAGTAAAAAGAATGTTCCCACACTGACGTAATTCTCATTAAACATCACCTGAGGGATTTGAGATAAGGTAATTTCACTGCCAATTCCCGCCACACTCATGCTAACAAACGGAAACAAGCAAGCCATTAACAGCATAAATAATGCACTGACTGCATAACCTGTTGGCTGATGTTTAGGTTCTTTCCACCATGTGACTAATGCCGTCTTACAACGAGGACAAACCGCCTTCGTTCCCTGAACCTCTTCTGGCAATGTCACCAGCAAATCACATTGAGGGCACAATACCATTTCATGATGATGGCTACTGGAACACAAGGTTTTTCTCCTGTAAGGAAATTGGGAATATCCACAGAATCATACTCGGAAAAATTCCGCGGTATGATTCTGCTAATTATGTTAACTATTGGTTATTTTTCAATGTTTCCAATTCATGCCAACGATCAAAAGCAGCTTCTAATGCTCGCTCTTTGTCAGACAACTCAGTCAGTATTTTTTGGGTTACTACATGAGGCTGACTAAAAAAGTCAGGATCACTCACTTGAAACTGTAACTGATCAAGCTCTTCTTCCAATTTCTCCAGCAATGATGGTAATCGCTCTAACTCTCGTAATAAATGGTGGCTCATTTTGTTACGAGAATTTTTTGGCGGTTCCTTAATCTTTTCTACTTTAACTTCCGTTTGCAGTTTTTTCCCATTTTGCTGGCGCAACGATACAACCTGTTCGCGCTGTTGCTGAGCATCGTAATAACCACCAACATAATTATTGATCACACCATTACCTTCAAAAATCCAACATTCGGTCACGGAGTTATCAACAAATTGACGATCATGACTCACCAGCAATACAGTACCTGTATAATTGTCTACCAGCTCTTCCAGCAACTCTAATGTTTCCACATCCAGATCGTTGGTTGGCTCATCAAGCACCAACAAATTACTGGGTTTCAGAAACAGACGCGCCAGTAACAACCGGTTCCTTTCACCACCAGAAAGCGCTTTAACCGGTGTCATTGCCCGTTTTGGATGAAACAGAAAGTCCTGCAAATAACCCAGAACATGACGAGGACGACCATTCACCATCACTTCCTGTTTACCTTCTGCCAGGTTATCCATTACGGTTCTTTCCGGATCAAGCGCTATCCGATGCTGGTCAAAATAAGCAATTTCTAGTTTAGTACCACAATGAACTCGGCCACTATCAGATTGCAGCTCACCTAACATTAGTTTCAATAAAGTTGTTTTGCCACAACCATTTGGTCCCACCAGTGCAATTTTATCCCCACGCTGAATTTGCGCACTGAAATTATTGACCAGTTTCTTTTCACCAATTTGATAGTTAACATTTTCCAGCTCAAAGACAATTTTGCCGGAACGGCTCGCTTCTTCCATCTGTATTTTAGCGGTTCCCATTACTTCACGGCGTTGGGAACGTTCAACACGTAATGCTTTCAATGCTCTGACACGTCCTTCATTACGAGTACGACGCGCTTTAATCCCCTGACGAATCCATACTTCTTCCTGAGCCAACTTACGATCAAATTCAGCATTTTGCATCTCTTCCACACGCAATGCTTCTTCTTTGCCTTCAAGAAATTTATCGTAATTACCCGGCCACGACACTAACTTACCGCGATCTAAATCGACAATGCGGGTTGCCATATTGCGAATAAATGAACGGTCATGGGAAATGAAAACAAGACTACCCTGAAAATCTTTCAGGAAGTTTTCTAGCCATTCAATCGTATCAATATCCAGGTGGTTAGTGGGTTCATCAAGCAGTAAGACTTTTGGTGAACTGACCAACGCCCTCCCTAATGCCGCCTTACGCAACCAACCACCTGAAAGTGAAGAGAGCTTTGCCTCCGCAGGTAAAGAGAGCTGTTTCAATACGTCATTAATACGGCTGTCCAGTGACCATAGCCCACGAATATCCAGCACCTCCTGCAATTCCGCCAAGCGGTTGAGGTTTTTCTGATTCGGTTCTTGCTCCACCAAACGGGAAACCTGATGAAAAGATTTAATATATTCGGCCTGCTCCTGAACACCTTCGGCAACAAAATCAAAAACCGTCCCCTCCACATCACGGGGAGGGTCCTGTTGTAAACGGGAAACAACCAGATCCTGTTCGTAAATAACCTGACCATCATCCAACGGCTGCTCTTTTGCTAATACCCGTAACAAAGTCGACTTTCCAGCACCGTTACGACCAACCAGACAAACTCTTTCATTTTCTTCTATATGCAATTCTGCATTATCAAGTAATGGCGCATCACTGAACGACAACCACGCACCAGATAAATTGATCAACGACATAGTAATTATTTTTCCTCACCAGCGTGGCGTAATAACCAGCAGTTGTGAATCTGACGGTTACGGGCAAAATCCTGCGACTGAGTTTTACTGGTGATCTCTTCCGCCACCAAGCCAACTCTTTCCAGCTCAGCAAAATCCATTTTAAAACCTCGTTTATTATTGGAGAACATCAGCGTTCCCCCACGACGCAACAAGCGCTTAAGCTGTCTCATCAACATGATATGGTCGCGTTGTACATCAAATGCATCTTCCATTCGTTTAGAATTGGAGAACGTCGGCGGATCAATAAAAATCAAATCAAACTGTTCACTGGCCTGAGATAACCAAGCGAGGCAATCTGCCTGAATCAACCGATGCTGACGCCCTGTTAATCCATTAGCCTGTAAGTTCCGCTCAGCCCATTCGAGATAAGTGCGAGACATATCAACCGTCGTTGTTGAACGCGCGCCTCCCAATCCAGCATGTACTGTCGCAGATCCGGTATAAGCAAACAGATTCAGAAAATCTTTCCCTTCACTCATTTCACCTAGCATTTTCCGGGCAATACGATGATCAAGGAACAAGCCGGTGTCCAAATAGTCAGTTAAATTAACCCAAAATTTTGCGTCATACTCATTTACCAGAAAGAATTCTCGTTTTTCTGCCATTCTTTCATACTGGTTTTTACCCTTCTGACGCTGACGAGTTTTAAGTACTAATTGATTTGATGAGAGTCCAAGAACTTGCATCGTTGCACTGATAGCATCGAATAAACGCTGACGCGCTTTATTGGTATCAATACTTTTCGGCGGAGCATATTCCTGAATCACCACTTTATCCGCATAACGGTCAACAGCCACATTGTATTCTGGCAAATCAGCATCATACAGACGATAACAATCAATCCCTTGCTGTTTCGCCCAATTAGTTAATTTCTTTTCATTTTTACGCAGGCGGTTGGCATAATCTTCCGCCACATTCATCTCTGATGAGTGCGGTTTATCTGACAACTGATAATTTTTCTGTACGCAATCCAGTGGACCATTTTTAGCTTTAAACTCACGTTCAGCCCGTAATTGCAAGCAGCTCAGCAACTCAGGCGATGCACTGAATAGAGACAAACGCCAGCCAGGGAAACGGCTTTTCATTATCCGCCCAAATAAACTGTGTAATGCAACCAATGCAGGTTCACTTTCCAAGCGCTCACCATAAGGTGGATTACTTAACACTGTTCCGGCAGGACCTTCTGATAACGGATTTTCCAGACGACTGGCATCACCTTGCTGGAAAGTTATCAACTGTGCAACCCCGGCTCTACGAGCATTTGACCGAGCCATATCCAACACTCTACGATCAATATCAGAACCAACAAAACGGGAAGCTGTCTCCTGAAGACCTTTACGAAAGCGGGTTTGCGCTTCTGTGGTCACCTCACGCCAAATTTCTTCATCATGTTGCAACCAGGCAATAAAGCCCCAGTGGTTACGATGCAGCCCAGGAGCACGATCAGCCGCCATCATTGCTGCTTCAATCAATAATGTGCCGGAACCACACATAGGATCGACCATCGGAGTACCAATCTGCCAGCCTGAACGTAGAATAATCGCCGCAGCCAGATTTTCTTTCAGCGGAGCCTGACCAGCAAGATCGCGATAACCTCGGATATGCAAACCATCGCCACTCAAATCCAATGCAACACTGGCTCTCTCTTTATTCAAAAAAACATTAATGCGAATATCCGGCTGTTGCTTTGCCACATTGGGGCGTTGATCTAACTTACGAATAAAGCTATCGACAATGGCGTCTTTAACCTTGAGTGCGCCATATTGCGTATTCCGTATCTCTTCATTTGTGCCACTGAAATGCACAGAGAAAGTACTGTCTATAGAGAAAATCTGGCTCCAATCAATAGACTGAACGCCAAGATAGAGATCTAAATCGCTATAGACATTAAATTCGTTTAGCGGTAGCAAAATACGTGATGCCAGCCTGCTCCACATCAGGCTTTTATACATCACTCTGTCATCACCTTGAAAATGAACTCCGCCTTGCACAATTTTGCATGATTGCGCCCCCAGCATTTCCAGTTCGTTCTTCAATAATTCTTCTAATCCACGCGCCGTGCTGGCAAACAGAGAGTTCATGTTACATATCACCAAAAAGAAAATTGTTACGCATTATAGCTAATCCAGGTGACATGTCATAAAGTTGCGTGTGTAAAAAATGTTTCATGGAGATTAACGGATGATCACTCTGTCTCGCCTGTATACCCACCCGGTAAAGTCTATGCGTGGTTTGCAACTTTCCCATGCATTAGTCAGTGAAAGCGGCCTTATATTTGATCGCAATTTTATGATCACAACGACAGACGGGACTTTTATTACCGCCCGTAAATATCCGCAAATGTTGTTATTTACTCCGGCTATGTTAAATAACGGTATTTATCTGCGTGCGCCCAACGGAGAAAATGCCACCGTACTTTACAGTGATTTCCTACCTGAACAGCAGCCCACGGAAGTATGGGGCAACCATTTTACAGCCCTAATTGCACCAGAAACAATTAATCAATGGTTAAGTCGTTTCTTTGATATTCCAGTGCAATTACGCTGGTTAAGCCATGAATTAAGCCGCAGGGTAAAAAAACACCCTGAAATTCCATTATCATTTGCTGATGGTTATCCATTTCTACTCATTAATGAAGCTTCATTTCACTTATTACAACAGCGTTGTCCGGCCAGTATTAAATTAGAGCAATTTCGCCCAAATATTGTTATTACCGGTGCGGAAGCATTTGCAGAAGACAGTTGGCAATCAATTCAGATTGGCGATGTTATTTTTGATTTACCCAAACCCTGTAGCCGCTGTATTCTGACAACCGTCAGTATTAATAAAGGTATTAAAAATCCCAACGGAGAGCCATTAGCGACATTGCAATCATTCCGTACAGCAGAAAATGGTGATGTCGATTTTGGTCAGAATCTCACTGCCCGTTCAAGTGGTATTATTAGAATCGGAGATAATGTCACTATATTAGCTAAAAAAAATCCGCGTAAATATGGCAGTGGCGAAAAAGCTGAAGATATTGATTTACCAAAAATAAATGAGCAATCTGTCACTATTGAATATAATGGAAAAACCTTTACAGGTAATAATCAACAAATTATTTTAGAACAACTGGAACAACAAGGAATTAAAGTATCCTACTCATGTCGGGCGGGAATATGTGGATGCTGTAAGATTTCTTTAGTTAAAGGAGAAGTTTCTCCTTTAAAAGCCACAGCGATTAAAAACGATGGCCATATTCTAGCTTGCTGTTGTATTCCAAAGAATAACCTTATTCTTAATAATAGCGAAGAATAGATCTTTAAATTAAAATCAAACTAACGTGCCATAAATTGGCACGTTGAACGCCAATTCCTCTATCCTTCCTTCCCATTGTGGCGCTAACACCGCTTAAAAGGGGAGGAAATCAATAAATTTTATAAATCAATCACAACGGTGATTGTTATAACGAATTTATTATTACAATAATGAATTAATTATTACCATAATGAATTTATAACTACTGTCATAAAATGATTACACTCTAACAGGAGCTTAAGTCACTCAGAAAAAACACCAAAGGAGTAAGTCATGGCACGTATTGTCATTGCAGCGGTCGCAACCCCTGGACATGTCTATCCAATGTTAAAGGTCGCTCAATCACTAATAGCACAAGGACATCAGGTAACCGTATTTACCGGTGCATTATTTCGCCAACAGGTAGAAACTTTAAGCGCGCAATTTGTCCCTTTTGATGAACAGATAGACTTTGACTATCGTCATTTAGAACAGCATTTCCCCGACCGTGCTCAACTTCCTCCGGGAAATGTACAAATGGCACTGGCATTCAAAAATTTCTTCTCAGCTCCAATCCCAGTTCTTGACCGCCAATTACGACAGATTATCCGTGAACAACAAGCAGATCTGCTTATAGCCGAGAACTGCTTTTATGGCATATTACCCTTGCTACAAGAAGAAAAAACCCATCGTCTTCCAGTGATAGTCATTGGCATAACACCTTTGGCTTACTCTTCGAAAGATTCAATTTTCTGGGGGCCTCGTATCCCACCTGCGGTATTACCACCAGAATTGACACATGAACAACTCGTAGATGAAACCAACCAACAACTCATAGCCGAAGTACAAGATAGCTTCAATGACGCATTAGTTCAGTCAGGAAGCTCTGCGTTAACCAGACCTTTCAACGATGAAGTGATTATCAGTGCTGATCGCTTTTTGCAACTCTCAACTCTGGCATTTGAATACCCACGAGAAGGATTGCCTGATACAGTCCATTTTATTGGCCCCCTCCCCAATCCAGCACCGACAGCAACATCACCTCAATTATGGGAGGAAGATGATCCACGTCCATTGGTTATAGTTACTCAAGGTACTATCTCCAATACCGATTTAAATCAGTTGATTCTCCCCACATTGCACGCACTGGCTACATTACCGATACGTATATTGGCAACCACCGGTGGCAGATCGGTAGAAACACTGAGTAAAGATCTACCTGAAAATGCACGCATTGAAGAATTTATTTCATTTGAGCACTGGCTGCCAAAAGCTTCATTGCTAATATCCAACGGAGGTTATGGAACCATCAATTATGCTCTCAGCCACGGGACTCCGTTACTCATTGCAGATGCAGGAGAAGGCAAGCAGGAAGCAGCTTTTCGTGTTGTATGGGCTGGATGCGGAACTAATCTGGATACAGCACACCCCACTGAATTTCAACTTAAGCAAACAGTGGAAAATATGCTGAGTACAGACTTATTTAAACAACGTGCGCAAATTGTCCAAAAAGATTACGCAAGACATGATGCATTAGCAGCAATATCCCGTCACGTAGAACAATTAATTCTTGAATAAAGCCGCAGTAACCAAACCCTAGATACCTTCGTCTTTCCTCTCCGTTTTAGTGCTAACACAGACTAAGAGGGGGAGGAAATCGGCATATGTCATAACTTCATAAAAAATAAATTACAGTGATTATTGTCATGATAAATTATTATTACTACAATGAATTTGTAACAGTAATCATGAAATGATCACACCCTGAGTCAGGAGCTAACTAGCGTAATTAAATCAAAACAGTACAAAGGAGTAAGTTATGGCACGAATTGTCATTGCAGCGGTCGCAACGCCCGGGCATGTCTATCCGATGTTAAAAGTAACTCAATCACTGATAGCACAAGGACATCAGGTAACTGTATTCACCGGCGCATTATTTCGCCAACAGGTAGAAGATTTAAATGCAACATTTATCCCCTTCGATGAGCAGATAGACTTTGATTACCGCCACTTAAAACAACGTTTTCCTGATCGAGCGCACCTTCCTCCAGGAAATCTGCAAATGGCGCTAGCGTTTAAAGATTTCTTCTGTACCCCAATCCCATTCCTTGACCGCCAACTACAACAAATCATCCATGAACAGCAAGCAGAACTCCTTATAGCCGAGAACTGTTTCTATGGCATATTGCCACTGCTGCAAAAAGAAAAAACTCATCGCCTTCCAGTGATCATAATTGGCATAACGCCTCTGGCTTACTCTTCGAAAGATTCAATTTTCTGGGGACCACGTATTCCCCCCGCATTACTACCATCAGAGTTGACACATGAACAACTCGTGGATGAGGAAACACGACAACTAATAACCGAAGTTCAGAATAGCTTCAATGACGCATTAACTCAGGCGGGATGCGCTACGTTAACCCGATTTTTCAATGATGAAGTCATTTTGGGTTCTGATCGCTTTTTGCAACTTTCAACCCTGGCATTTGAGTACCCACGAGAAGAATTGCCTGATACAGTCCATTTTATTGGCCCTCTCCCCAACCCCGCCCCGATAACAGAATCACCTCAATTATGGGAAGAAGATGATCCACGCCCATTGGTTATAGTCACTCAGGGCACCATGTCTAATACTGATCTAAACCAGTTAATTTTCCCCACATTGCGTGCACTGGCTACATTACCTGTGCGTGTATTAGCAACCACCGGTGGTAGTTCAATAGAAATACGGCCAGAAAACATACCTGACAACGCACGTATCGAAGAATTTATCTCATTTGAGCACTGGCTGCCAAAAGCTTCATTGCTAATATCCAACGGGGGTTATGGAACCATTAATTACGCCCTCAACCACGGTACACCAGTACTCATTGCCGATACGGGGGAAGGTAAACAGGAAACAGCGTTTCGCGTCGTATGGGCTGGATGCGGTATTAATCTGGATACAGCACAACCGACGGAATCTCAGCTTAAGCAGACAGTGGAAAATATGCTACGTACAAATTTATTTAAACAACGGGCACAAATCGTCCAAGATGATTACGCCAGTCACGACGCATTAGCAGCAATATCCCATCACGCAGAACAATTAATCTTCGAAAATCGTGCTAATTAACCTGAGTTCTGGTTAAACCGTCACTAACATATCCATTTCTGAGTAGGAGATATTCAGTGACGGTTTGTTCTCTTTGATACAATAAGCTATGAGTCCCCCGACACATTCAACATTAATCTCTGCACACCATGATGCCGTGAATATTCTATCTGAAAAATATTCTTTAATTGATCATTGATAACTTCTATGATGAAACGCTTTGACAACATCATGTTATCCCACACCGAAAGCGCTTTTGCCTCCATGTTATTGCGTGTATCAGTGATGAATGTCACGCCTGTTGCGTTTAAATCATCAAACAGAGCCTAAAAGAGTTCAACTAAATTTATCCAGAATTCAGGTTAATTAAGTTAATTTACGTATAAATTAACATGAAAATTAAACATGACAGCCACTCCGCCTTTCAACCAGACATTCACACTATCATCTCGTAAAGGGGATAAATAGCCTATATTGTTACCGATGTAAATATTATCTCCCACCCAATTACGTAAATCATTCTCATGTATATACGGCAAGTTAAAACCAGGAACTCCACAGTTAAATTTATCCCCATCTAGTTGAAAAGTTACTGTAACATTATGACCTTCCAAGTTTACTGTTGCATCTTCTGTATTTTGATCCAGCCATTGATTAAAAGCCAATAAGATAGCTATTTTGAAAGAAACAAGTGATAAAGTCATCATAGATACATCTCCCACATCATTTAATTATCAATAACAGAATGATTAATTCGAAATTATTTAATTTTTCTTTGGCAGCAGTTAGTAAGAAATCTAATTACTCCTTAATTTTATCTTCATTGTTTTGATCTATAAGCTGTTTTATTTTAGCCATCAATATACCTCCAGAAACTATTAATTAGATGGATAATTACATTGTGACAAATAACTACCCTTGATGTCTAAATAATATAAGGTTATGACAAAATAATAAGATTATCTCAGAAAACTAATCAACAAAACTAAGTATAGTACGTGTTTAGTTGATATCTGAGAATACCATCACATTATCAGAAAATAGATAAATTGAACCCAAGAGAAAAATTAGTGAATATAACAGCAAGTGACGAATTAAATTAATTATAGGCAGGTCAAAGCCACTTAAGTTGAACATCATAAATTTCTGGAAACGACAAATGTCAACACATCTATTTATCTTTAAAGAGCTTGGGCTAATCATGGACCATCGTTGCACCTGAGAAAAATCAGTCGCGGCATATGCTGTTTCTCTGTCTATTCGCTCCGGCTCAATAAAACAGAGTGGCATTGGCAATGACTGGAAAAATTGAATTAGTTTATGTTCGTACCTCACCCTTTGCGAGAAGTCGAGATGGACAAAAGCTATTTCGGGGGTAAACGTAAGGGAAAACGTTGACGAGGTTCAGCCGGGAAAGTCCCTGTTTTTAAGCTTTCTCTCAAGGAATATGAATGGAGATTTAACACACCTAGTGTAAAAGACCAGTTATACATTCTAAAACAAATAGTTAAAGAGAAAATATAATTGTTATTTAGGACAGCCTCAAGCTTTTATATAAAAGACGGATTTAACTACAAGTGCGGATCTTTAAAAAGACGTTAATTTAAGTCCATTAATCATTAACAGGGGGTTAAAAAGAAATTAGTGAGAAAAAATATTATCCGAAAAACATAAAAAGGTATATTTATACCATCAGGCTATTTACGGGTTGATTTATGAAGATAAAATAAAGGAGGGCGACTGATGAAAACTGCTCAGAGTTGCCGGTAAGACAGCGCTATTAAAGAGAAAGTGAGTATGATTAACGTTGGTCAAACGTAAAATACAGTATACCATGATGATTAAATTGAATAAAAATCAAGTAATAAAAGTAGTAAAAACAACAGCAAAAATCTTATGGTACCGATTAAAACCAGAGGTCAAAAATATGGCTTTTAATAACAGTTTAAAACCAATCGATCATAAAGCTATCAGTAAAAAATGAAAAAAACAATTGGCTTTATCAATGTATATACTCCTAGTCAGCAAATACAAATAATAATATAAAATAGATTAACAAGACAATGAACTTAAAAAAAAAGAATAAGACTCTAATAATGCTTTTAACTTAGGGATAAACTTTTGATGCCAGAGAGGAATAAATTTTTGGCAAAAATCATCGACGCAGCAGTAAAGTTCTTCTAAATTAGACATGCCTGATGATCTCCACAATTTTGTTTTCTTTAGCAAAAACTTTGATCGAGCCTCAGGCACTGAGCTCCCTTCTTAAGCAAATCTCAGGTTAATTAACTTCATTATATCTCCTCTCCATCTCAAAGCTAATACTATCCAGAGGGGAGGAAATTATTAAAATACTTCTTATCTATTTTTCACACCAACTTCAAATAAACAAGCTATAGCTATTACATATAATAGGCAAATCTCTGTGATAATAGCCAACAGGAGATTCTAGGACACAGAAAAAAGTGACTTACTCATAATCACCCCAAATCAAACCGCGGTGCCATAAATTGGCATACAAACAGGTTCCACAAATGGCATCAATCGATCATTCATAATCTTAATTGGATCGCAAAAACTCATTACCCGATCGGATAACGTTAATTGTAGTTGAGCTAACAGACAAAGGCTCGCGCTATCTCCAGCTTCTACGACCAAGAATACAGCATCTGTCCCGCAATCCTGGAGCCGTACCTGAATTAGCTCGCCTTGTACCGGCTTTTCTATCATGGCAAAACGGGAAAAATACCAGCTTCTTGGCATCTGCGGCTTAATAAAGCGGAAAGCCACTAACGCATTAAGAATTAATTCAGCCCTGGATTCATCTGAAATATTAATTTGGCGTGTCTGTTCTTCAAAACAATAATAAAGCGTCGCATCTTCTACAGAAAACGAAGTTTCTCCCATTGCATAGGGTGTCAGTATCTTCGCAGGAAAACAGGAACGAAAAACCATACCATTAGACAGGTCGAGCATTACACGGTCATGGTCAGTATCAAAATACCAGCGCCATTGGTCATCGGGTTTAATGTTCATGAGTTATCCTTTTATGCCAGAAAAACTTACATCGCCAAACAGATTGTAAATAACTTGCCCGCTATTCAGTGAAATAAGCCCTGCCATAATTAAAAGACACGTGAAGATACAGATAAAATTTAGATGTTCAGAGCAAATATAGATGAGTTGGGGGCAAAAATAAACCCCCAATGATAAATTAACAGCAAGATTTAGATATGATTGACGATATCTTTGATTAATTTTGGACCATGATAGATAAATCCAGAGAAAATCTGTATCAAAGAAGCCCCCGCCGCTATTTTTTCTCTGGCAGAGACAAGTGAATCTATTCCACCAACACCGATAATGGGAATTTTACCGCTTAATTCCTGAGAGAGCTGATGAATAATCTCTGTACTACGCAACTGGACCGGCCGACCACTTAACCCACCAGCTTGTTGGCAATAGTTAAGTCCTTCAACTAATCTCTTGTCTAACGTTGTATTAGTTGCAATAGCACCATCGATATTATGACGAATTAAACTATCTGCAATTTGAATCAACTCTTCTTGAGAAAGGTCTGGCGCAATTTTTACCGCAACAGGGACATATTTCTGGTATTTTTGTTGAAGTTCACTCTGTTTATTTTTAATCGCCGATAATAGATCATCCAACGCTTCGCCGTATTGAAGCGTTCTTAAGCCAGGTGTGTTAGGTGAAGAGATATTAATTGTGATATAGCCAGCATGAGGATAAACTTTATCCATGCAGATTAAATAATCATCTTTCCCATGCTCTACTGGCGTATCTTTATTTTTGCCAATATTGATCCCAATAACTCCGCCATATTTTGCCTTTTTGACATTCTCTACCAGGTTATCAACACCAAGATTATTGAAGCCCATACGGTTAATTAACCCTTCTGCTTCAACGATACGGAATAATCTCGGCTTATCATTTCCTGCCTGAGCGCGTGGGGTTACAGTGCCAATTTCAATAAAACCAAATCCCATTGCACCAAATGCATCAATACAATCGCCATCTTTATCAAGGCCCGCGGCCAGACCGAGGGGATTTTTAAACGATAGACCCATACAAGTAACAGGCTTCGTCGCAACTGACTGGCGGATCAGAAACTCGAAAGGACTACCGGTAATACGCTTAAGCTGACGGAAGGTTAATTCGTGCGCCCGTTCCGGATCAAGTTGGAACAACGCTTTCCTGACTAGTGGGTAGCACATAATTCTGAACCTATTTAATTAATCTATAAACATTAAATTATAAAAGTAAAACTATACACATTCATGTGCCACTTAGAAATTTTTGAACTAAAAAGCGCTCATTTTTAATCCTAAAAATATTTAGGCAGGTAGAGTAACCGAATAATATGGGATGAATCTACAGAAATATGCTAATTAGGCGCAAATCTCTCCTAGATGTTGCGCGTGAAAGTCGGGAAAATGCATTGATATAACAAGAATACACTGGTGACTACAATCGTTGACTTTTTTGCCCAAGATACTTTGCTTCTCTCGAACAACTCAAAGGGAGGCAAACCAATGGATGCTCTTTAATATCTTGAGCAATTTTCATACTACAAGTATCAAGCATCAACCAATAAAAATGTATTTCAATGCCGCAATAACAACAGCAATACCAACTGCTAATGTCAGTTTCTTAATCCAATCTAAATCTGTTTTTATAGTACCAATATCGGTTTTAATGCTCTCAGTAGCAACTGTTAGATCTGCTTTGGTGACAACACTTATGTTTTGCAGTTCTGTAATAACTTCAACGATTTTTTCAGACTGCTCATCGTTAAAACCAGACGCTTTGAGTGCCTTAACTGCTGTATGTGTATCCATTGTAAGTAAAGCCATTCTTTTATCCTCTAAAGTTGCTGGTTGACCGCCCTTAAATTAACGATAATACCATAGAGATATAAAAATTAACCACATATCAGTTTTACCATGAGATACTGACCACTGCATTTTACTTCCAACCCAATGCTGGCAAGAAGAAATTTATTATCCAGAAGATAAATTGGAAAAAATATCGGGCTAAATAACCATTAGCCCGATAAACAATTATCAGCTTTCTAATGCCTTGGTAATTTTTTCAAACAGATCACCAGACAGATTTTCCAATTCTTTCAACTGTTCCAACGCACTACGCATCATGTTTTGACGTTTTTCATCATAACGTTTCAGGCGAATCAGTGGTTCAATCAAACGAGAAGCAACTTGTGGGTTACGGCTGTTAAGATCAGTCAAAATTTCCACCAGGAATTGATAACCGCTGCCATCTTCAGCATGGAATGCAACTGGATTATTAACAAATGTTCCAATCAGAGCGCGCACCCGGTTTGGGTTACTGATACTAAATGAACGATGATTCAGAAGATTACGCACATTAGCCAGCACATCTGCCGCCGGGCTACTTGCCTGTAAGCTAAACCATTTATCCATCACCAGACCATCCTGATGCCATCGATCATCAAATTCCGCCATAAGTTGATCACAGCAAGGCAACTCTGCCAGCACCGCACCAGATAATGCCGCCAGTGCATCAGTCATATTGTCAGATTGATGATATTGATTTGATACCACTTTATCAGCCTGCCCTTGATGACCAAAGGCCAGATAATATAGACAGATATTACGCAGAGAGCGCAGAGCAATATCCTGATGAGCGACGCGGTATGCACCGATATTGATAGCGTTATAAATCACCGCAAACTCATCAGCCATTTCCTGAGCCAACGTACGGGTGATTGCATCCAGAACTTCATGAATCGCTTTAGGATCGATAATCGTAAACAGTTCCGCCATCTCACTTTCTGATGGTAAAGTCAGAATATGAGCCGCCAGAGCCGGATCAATTTCTTCATCCAATAATACCGCTCGGAAAGCATCCACCACATGCATTGGCAATTCGATCGGCTGCTTCTGCTGATAACGGATAACGTTCAATTTGATATAGTTTGCCATCAGCGACTGAGCCGCATCCCAACGTGAAAACGCATTGCGAGCGTGTTTCATCAGGAATGCCAATTGCTGATCACTGAATGTGTAATCCAGTTTCACCGGCGCTGAGAATTCCCGTAATAAAGAGGGAACCGGCAGTGACGGCACATCATCAAATACAAACGTCTGCTCTGCATTGGTCACATTCAATACATGGTGAACCAGTTGACCATCATAACGTAGCGGAATCACATGACCTTTACTGTCATATAACTCAATATCCAGAGGAATATGCAGAGGCAGTTTCTCTTTTTGATCAGTGGTAGGTGGTGTCATCTGACTGACATGCAACTTATATTGCTGCTTTTCTGCATCATATTCATCGCGAACTGTCAGTACAGGAGTACCAGACTGGCTATACCAACGACGGAAAAGTGACAAATCCACATTTGACGCATCTTCCATTGCCTGAACAAAATCATCACATGTTGCAGCACTGCCATCATGGCGATGAATATAAAGCTGCATCCCTGCCTGGAATCGCTCTTCACCTAGCAAGGTATGAATCATACGAATAACTTCCGCGCCCTTCTCATACACAGTCAGGGTATAGAAGTTATTCATCTCAATCACTTTATCCGGGCGAATTGGATGGGCCATTGGGCTGGCGTCTTCCGCAAACTGCGCCGAACGCATAACACGCACATTATTAATACGATTAACAGAGCGAGAACCAAGATCAGAACTAAATTCTTGATCACGGAATACCGTCAACCCCTCTTTTAAGCTCAATTGGAACCAATCGCGGCAAGTAATGCGATTCCCGGTCCAGTTATGGAAATATTCGTGGCCGATCACAGCTTCTATATTAAGGTAATCTCTATCAGTCGCAGTTTCAGACTTCGCCAGCACATATTTGGAGTTAAAGACATTCAGCCCTTTATTCTCCATAGCGCCCATATTAAAGAAATCCACCGCGACAATCATATAAATATCGAGGTCATACTCAAGGCCAAAACGGGTTTCATCCCACTTCATAGAATTTTTCAGGGAAGTCATTGCCCAATCAGCCCGATCGAGATTGCCACGATCAACAAACAGCTCTAATGCAACTTCACGGCCACTACGCGTCGTAAAACTATCGCGCAATACATCAAAATCACCCGCGACCAAAGCAAACAGATAACATGGTTTCGGGAATGGATCTTGCCATTTCACCCAATGGCGCCCATCATCGGTTTCTCCCTGCTCAACCCGATTACCGTTTGAAAGCAGATACGGATACTTGGCTTTATCGGCTGTGATACGCGTTGTAAAACGAGCCAATACATCAGGGCGATCGAGATAGTAAGTGATGTGGCGGAACCCTTCTGCTTCACACTGGGTACAAAGCGCATCGCCAGAAACATACAGACCTTCCAGCGCCGTATTTTTCGATGGATGGATCTCATTAACAATTTTCAAAGTAAACTGAGCCGGCAACTGCTCAATGACTAGCGTCCCCTCCTGCTCACGGTAATGCGCCCACAGTTGACCATTCACATGAAGACTTTTCAGTGTCAAGTCTTCACCATCCAACACTAATGGCGTTATTTCGTGACTCAGACGTTTTATTTGGCTGATTGCAGTGATTTCCGTGTTATCGGCATCAAGATTAAAATCGAGTTCAATATCAGAAATCGTATAGTCGGGAGCGCGATAATCCCGGCGGTACTTAGCTTGTCGCTGTTGTGTCATAAGAAACCTTTTTGTTTCATGCCTGATGGAATTAATTCAATACCAAGCCTTACGCTGCCATAGAAAGAGGTTGAATTTCAAGAGTGAATAACGCACCTTCTGACGTTAAACATTCATTAAGAACGAGTATGATGTTGTGTAAGGAATATGTTTATTCTTTGGTGCTTGTCATCACCTAATGATCAAATAACATGATAACATTTGACCAAAGGCCCTGTTTAGCTTCGATATTTTGGTGAACTATATGATGTTATGCGACTTCAATAACAAAATAATCCCGGTATACTCTTCCCACTTTATCGATTTAGCTAATACGAATACGCTCCGTGAGGATGCATAACGCGCTATGACACTAGACGCTACCCCAATTATAAAATCACTGCTTGATACTGACGCTTATAAACTTCATATGCAACAAGCAGTGTATCACCGCTACAGCCACATGCCTGTTGTTGCAGAGTTTCGCTGCCGCGGCGATGAAATGCTAGGTGAATATGCCACAGAATTACGCTATCAAGTTAATACGATGGCTGATTTGGCATTAACCGATGCTGAATTTAATTACCTTTCCAGTTTGCCTTTTTTCAAGGCTGATTATCTGGATTGGTTAAAAACTTTTCGTTTTAACCCACAACAAGTCAATATTTCTGTTACAGAGGGTGGCCAATTAGCTATCCGTATTTCAGGATTATGGCATGAAGTCATTATGTGGGAAGTTCCACTACTGGCGCTAATTAGTGAATTAGTTCATCGCTATCGCTCACCAGATAATGCAGTGGAAAACGCAGTTAATCAGCTACGCAAGTTGATCAAACTGTTCTATCAAAATGCTGAAAATGAAGGAATCGATCTCTCCAGTTTCAAACTGATGGATTTCGGTACACGCCGGCGTTTCTCACACTGTGTTCAACACGCTATCGTCAGTGAGCTGCAACAGCATTTCCCTTACCTGATTGGCACTAGCAATTATCAACTTGCACAACAGCTTGGGCTCCCTCCGGTTGGCACACAGGCGCATGAGTGGTTTCAAGCTCATCAGCAAATCAGCCCGGATCTGGCTAACAGCCAACGAGAAGCATTACAAAGTTGGCTGAAAGAATATCCTAACCAGTTAGGCATTGCCTTAACCGACTGTATTACAATGGACGCTTTCCTGCGGGACTTTGATGCCCAGTTTGCCAAAAGTTATCAAGGCTTACGCCATGATTCGGGTGATCCCGTTCAATGGGGCGAAAAAGCGATCGCCCATTATCAAAAACTGGATATCGACCCAATGACGAAAACGCTGGTGTTCTCTGACAGCTTGGATTTCCAAAAAGCGCTAGCGCTCTATCGTCATTTCTACAACAGAATAAACCTGATTTTCGGTATCGGTACGCAACTCACCTGTAATATTCCAGGGGTTAAGCCACTGAATATCGTCATCAAACTTGTTGAATGTAATGGCAAACCAGTCGCAAAGCTTTCAGACAGCCCTGGCAAAACCATTTGTGAAGATAACGAGTTTGTTAACAAGCTACGCGCAGCTTTTGATATACCTCAGGTTAAACAAGCTTGTTAACCCAAGTTTCATGCCAAAATACCACTGTGCTGCTGGCAGATAACGCAGCAGCACATCTGAAAAGCGCCTTTCCCCTCTATTTCACCATTTAAATTGATGATTTCCTCTTGTTTCCTGAAACAGGGCAAGTAACATAGAACAAGTTGCCCCTTGTGGGGATATTCAATTTCACAAACCTGAACTGATATATAAAGAAGAGAGAAATCTATGAGCGTAGCGCCTGTAGTCGACGTACTGCAAGGCCGGGTTGCGGTTGATAGTGAAGTCACCGTTCGCGGCTGGATACGTACAAGGAGAGATTCTAAAGCTGGCATCTCCTTCCTCGCCGTCTATGACGGTTCCTGCTTTAATCCATTACAGGCCGTCGTTAATAATAATTTGCCTAATTATCAGGATGAAATTCTGCATTTAACTACCGGCTGTTCTGTCGAAGTAACAGGGACAGTCGTTGCTTCCCTAGGTCAAGGGCAGAATTTTGAACTACAAGCGACCCAAGTCGTGGTGATCGGCATGGTTGAAGATCCTGATACCTACCCAATGGCAGCAAAACGCCACAGTATTGAATACCTGCGTGATGTCGCTCACCTGCGCCCACGCACCAACCTGATTGGCGCCGTTGCTCGTATGCGCCATACTCTTGCTCAAGCATTACACCGTTTCTTCCATGAAAATGGTTACTTCTGGGTTTCCACCCCGTTGATTACGGCTGCTGATACAGAAGGCGCCGGCGAAATGTTCCGCGTCTCTACGCTGGATCTGCAAAATCTGCCGTTAACTGACAAAGGTGAAGTGGATTTCAACCAAGATTTTTTTGGCCGCGAAGCTTTTCTGACCGTATCCGGGCAATTGAACGGTGAAGCATATGCTTGTGCATTAAGCAAAGTTTACACATTTGGTCCCACCTTCCGTGCTGAAAACTCTAATACCAGCCGCCATCTGGCGGAATTCTGGATGCTTGAACCGGAAATCGCTTTCGCCAACCTCAACGACGCCGCTTCACTGGCTGAAAATATGCTGAAATATGTTTTCAAAGCCGCATTGGCAGAGCGCGCTGATGATCTACAATTCTTCGCTGAACGCGTAGATAAAGATGTCATCACCCGCCTGGAAAAGTTTGTCAATTCTGACTTTGCTCAGATTGATTACACCGATGCCATTGAAATTCTGCAAAACTGCGGCCAAAAATTTGAAAACCCAGTCTTCTGGGGAGTTGACCTCTCTTCAGAACACGAACGTTATCTGGCCGAGAAACATTTCCAAGCTCCGGTTGTCGTGAAAAACTATCCAAAAGATATTAAAGCTTTCTATATGCGAATGAACGACGACGGTAAGACTGTCGCGGCAATGGATGTACTTGCACCGGGCATTGGTGAAATTATCGGCGGCTCACAGCGTGAAGAGCGTCTGGATATGCTGGATAAACGTATGGAAGAGATGGGGCTTAATAAAGAAGATTACTGGTGGTACCGTGATCTGCGTCGTTATGGCACCGTACCTCATTCAGGGTTTGGACTGGGCTTTGAACGCCTGGTTGCTTACGTGACTGGCGTGCCAAATGTACGTGATGTCATCCCATTCCCGCGTACGCCAAGAAGCGCAAACTTCTAATGATTGCGTAAAACAAACATTAAGAAATTATTATATATAAAGCCAGCAAAAGCTGGCTTTTTTTATTCTTCAAATTCAAGATACGATCAAAAATCCCATTCCATTTACATTTTGCAATATATTATTTTCACTTTATTACAAAAATCGTCACTTTGTATCAATTAAATGATAGATAAAGTCTACGGCTAATGAAAAACTGTGCCCCGACTCGGACATCACGATATTTTCATAAATAATTTCAACGAGTTTCTTAAAGGAATTATTTCTGTCAGTAACAGATGTCCGAATAACACCAATGACGGTAATTAACGATAGTAATTAAATGAAGGTAACAATAATGAAGGGTAGTATCTTTTCCGTGGTCATCCCCGTGCTGTTGACTGCTGGTGTAGCAAATGCCGCTGAAATTTATAACAAAAATGGTAATAAACTGGATATCTATGGCAAAGTTGATGCGCGTCATCAATTCTCTAAAATTACCCAAAGCTCAAATAAATCCCCTATCTATAGTGAAAATGGTGATGCAAGCTACATTCGTTTGGGCTTCAGAGGCGAAACCCAAATCAATGACCAACTAACGGGTTATGGCCGTTGGGAATACAATATTCAGGCTAACAAAGCTGAGGAAAACAATTCCGAAGGCAATCAAACCCGTCTGGGCTTCGCTGGTCTGAAATTGGCTAAATACGGTTCCCTAGACTATGGTCGTAATTATGGTGTTCTCTATGACGTCAATGCCTGGACCGACGTACTGCCAGTATTTGGTGCAGACTCCATGTCGCAGGCTGACACCTACATGACTAATCGTGCTACCGGTGTCTTGACTTATCGCAATACAGATTTCTTTGGCTTGGTTGATGGGCTGAACTTCGCCCTGCAATACCAAGGTAAGAACGACGAAGACAGCAAAAACGGCCGCAATTCAATTCGTAAGCGCGGTGATCTCATTAAGCCCAATGGTGGTAGTAATGGTGACGGCTTCGGCCTCTCTGTTACCTACGATATAGGCAATGGTATCAGCGTAGGGGGAGCCTACTCCAATGCTGACCGCCCGATTACACATGAAAGGCTCGTTACTTCTGTCGCTCGCGGCGAAAGAGCTAAGGCATGGAACGTTGGCGCCAAATATGATGCAAACAACGTATATCTGGCCGCCATGTATGGTGAAACTCACAATATGACCTCTTTCGGCTACCAAGATTTCGTCTCCGCAAAAACCCGTAATATTGAATTAACGGCCCAATATCAGTTTGATTCTGGCCTGCGTCCATCTCTGGCATATGTTCAATCCAAAGGAACAACTTCTTTCACTCATCAGGACTGGGTAAAATATATCTCTATTGGTTCTTATTATAACTTTAACAAAAATTTATCCACTTATGTGGATTATAAAATCAACTTAGTACATGACAACTTCTACACCAAACATCTCGATGTCAACACAAATAACGCGGTAGGTGTAGGTTTGGTATATCAATTCTAACAGTCTGATTAAATTAGGCAGGTTAATAGGAGATCCAATTAACATGTTATGGTGCTCACTTAAAGTGAGCACTACATTTTTTCAAGAATAATCATTATTAGGTATCTGTTAAAAAATGGTATATAACACATCGACAAGCATATCAGTAAGTTACATATAAGAGATATTATTGATGAAATAAACATCATATTTTACTCTTTTTATTAAAATAAACAGGTAATCTTCTTCCGCCACTGACTGCGATCCATTTTTCACTTTTTCGATCAACTGGACCGACCAGAGTTCAAAAAACGATCTCACATTTACATTTTGAAACACTTTGTTTCACATTTTTACTAAATTTTCTTTTTTATCGCATTTTGTGAGTGGATAAAAATAACAACCAATGAAACACTTGACAGTGAAACAGACGACACTAAACTCTCACAAATAGTTCCGTAAATTTTTAAAGAATTATTTTTGGCAGTGGCAGGTGTCCGAATAACACCAATGAGGGTAATAATAATGATGAAACGCAATGTTCTTGCAGTAGTAATCCCAGCTCTGTTAGCTGCTGGCGCAGCAAATGCAGCTGAAATTTATAACAAAGACGGCAACAAACTGGATCTGTATGGTAAAGTTGAAGTCCAGCACAAATTCGCTAACAACAAAAGCGGCGAAGATGGCGATAACTCCTTTGCTCGTCTGGGTATCAAAGGCGAAACTCAAGTTAATGACCAACTGACCGGTTTTGGCCGTTGGGAATACAATATCAAAGGTAACCGTGCAGAAGGTGATGACGAAACTAAGACTCGTCTGGCTTTCGCTGGCCTGAAGCTTTCCGACTACGGTTCTCTAAACTATGGCCGTAACTACGGTGCAGTTTATGAAGTCAACGCTTGGACCGACGTGTTGCCAGTATTCGGTGGCGACTCAATGGCGCAGACTGATAACTTCATGACCGCCCGTTCTACTGGTCTGTTAACTTACCGTAATACCGATTTCTTCGGTCTGGTCGATGGCCTGAATTTTGCTCTGCAATATCAGGGTGAGAACAGCAACAACACAGCTAACAACCGTGCCGACCGTAAAGACAACGGTGATGGCTACGGTTTCGCTACAACCTATGACGTAGGTTACGGTATCAGCGTCGGTGGTGCATACTCTAATTCTGCTCGTACTTCTGCACAAAAAGGGACTTCTAAGACTAAGTATGATTCTGATGCATTAGGTGATCGCGCTGAAGCATGGAACATTGGTGCCAAGTACGATGCTAACAACATCTATCTGGCAGCCATGTACGGTGAAACCCGTAACATGACCCGCTTCGGTGGAACAGTTGGTGGCGAGAATATGGAAAATATCGCCAACAAAACCCAGAACATCGAATTGACTGCTCAATATCAGTTCGATTTCGGTTTACGTCCATCCATAGCTTACGTTCAATCTAAAGGTAAGAGCCTGAACGACGATGCTGGTTATCACTATGCATCAGGTAAGAAAGCATCTAGCAGTAATGATCTAGTTAAATATATCTCAGTCGGTAGTTACTACTACTTCAACAAAAACTTGACTACCTATGTTGATTACAAAATCAACCTGTTGGATAGCAATGAATTCACCAAAGAGATGGGTATCAGCACTGACAACGTTGTTGGCGTAGGTATGATTTACCAATTCTAATTACCGTTGGTAAATAGATTTAGCTGAACAAGTTAAACATCATTAAGAGAAAGCAGCGCTTATGTGCTGCTTTTTTAGTCTTATTGTTTTCCTTCTTTTTCTCACTCCGCAAACTGCCTCACAAGATTATCTTCTTTTTACGACAAATAGTTGGCAAACTGCTTTAGCAACGTTAACCTGACTACCCTTTTGGGCTTAACTCTGAGCTTTGGAATTACAAACATGTTTGAGAAAATCACAGCAGCGCCTGCTGACCCTATTCTTGGCTTAGCCGATAGTTTCCGTTCTGATCCTCGTACAAATAAAATCAACCTTGGTATCGGTGTCTATAAAGATGAAACAGGAAAAACCCCTGTTCTGAGTAGTGTTAAACAAGCTGAACAATATTTACTGGAAAACGAAACAACAAAGAATTATCTGCCGATTAGCGGCTTAACCGAATTTGGCTGTGTAACTCAAGAATTACTGTTTGGCAAAGATCACCCAGTCGTCACAGATAAGCGCGCCCGCACAGCACAAAGCCCTGGCGGTACAGGTGCTTTACGTATTGCTGCGGATTTCATTGCCAAACAGACTAATGCTAAACGGGTTTGGATCAGCAACCCAACCTGGCCAAACCATAAAAACGTTTTTTCCGCCGCTAGTTTGGAAGTCCGTGAATATAAATACTATGACGCTGAAAAACACGCGCTGAATTTCGAAGGCATGCTAACAAGCCTGTCTGAAGTTCAGGCAGGTGATGTTGTTTTGTTCCACGGTTGCTGCCACAATCCGACGGGCATCGATCCCACCCCAGCACAATGGGCTAAGCTAGCAGAAATGTCTGCGGAGAAAGGCTGGTTGCCTCTTTTTGATTTCGCTTATCAAGGATTTGCCAAGGGCCTGAATGAAGATGCAGAGGGCCTACGCATTTTTGCGAAAAATCACAATGAACTGATTGTTGCCAGCTCTTACTCTAAAAACTTTGGCCTGTACAATGAACGTGTCGGCGCCTGTACCATTGTTGCTAGTGACAGCGATACAGCCGAAAGAGCGTTCAGTCAGGCTAAAGCGATCATCCGTGCGAACTATTCCAACCCACCTGCTCATGGTGCATCTGTTGTCACCACCATTTTGTCAAATGAAGATCTGAAAGCAGCTTGGGAACAGGAACTGACCACCATGCGCGAACGTATTCAGCGTATGCGTCAACTGTTTGTCAATACCTTGCAGGAAAAAGGGGCAAAACAGGATTTCAGCTTTATTAGTAGCCAAAATGGTATGTTCTCATTCAGTGGCCTAACAAAAGAACAAGTAGAACGTCTGCGTGAGGAATTTGGCATATACGCAGTCAGTTCCGGTCGTATTAACGTCGCTGGTTTGACATTGGAAAACATGGTTCCACTATGTGAAGCCATTGTTGCAGTACTCTAAATTAACATTTGCCTTACTATATTTACCTTACTATGAAAAAGTCGCTGAATTTCAGCGGCTTTTATCATTCAGAAGATTCGACACTCGACACAATTGCGATATTAATCTCATTGAGTACATCAAAATGAAAATAGAACGGGTTGATCATCACCAACCTGGTACTTCATCCTGTAAAAATGGATTCGTCTGGCGCTCATAACCTAACGTCGACATTGGCCCGTGCCCTGGAATAAATTCATAATCATCACCAAGTGGCAGAAGTTTATCTTTAATTGAGTTAATTAACTGCTGGTGATTACCGCGTGGGAAGTCACTACGCCCAACTCCCCCTTTAAACAGAACATCTCCCATATAAATCAGTTTATCCGCATGATTTACAAACACAACATGCCCTGGCGTATGCCCTGGACAGTGCAACACAGATAAATCAACGCCTCCTACTCGTAGTTCATCACCTTCATTTAACCAGCGATCAGGTTCAAATGATGGGCATTCTTCAATGCCAAACATCCGACTCTGAGCTTGCAAGCCTTCAATCCAGAAAGCATCTTCCTGCTGCGGTCCGTAGACCGGCACATTAAAATGTTTAGCGACTGCCGCTGTTGCACCAACATGGTCAAAGTGACCATGAGTCAATAAAACTTGGGTCAATTTCAAACCACGACGTTCTATCTCGGCGATCAGCTTCTCTGCTTCTCCCCCCGGATCAACAATTGCCGCCTCCTTACTCTCTTCATTCCAAATAAGGGTACAATTCTGCATAAAAGCAGTAACAGGAATAATTTGGTATTTCATTATTTCATTTACTCCATAGTCAAAACAAAATAGTTACTCACCAGATTACCATGTCCTGACGGGACCTGTATCAATATGAACGAAATTACTGTGTGGATAGTATCCTACTCCTCCCGCTTTCATTTTCAGAGCAGCCTTGCAGATACGACTAAGCTCAATACCTTCAATATGAAAATCCATCGCCCGCCCGCGAGTATGGTAACTCTGTCTAGCCACGCCTTTACTTTGCTTGCGCAACTGATTGTTGGTTACCAGTGAACGGTAACCAGAAATAAGTTGTACAGGTTTATTAATCCCCATCATCATTTGCAGCAAATAAATCTGATCAAATAATTTAGGATCGATAGTCTTAACTCTATTTTGACGATAATCTCGAAACAGATGATCCAAGCGGGCCAGCTCTTCTTTGTTGTAACGATAGCCGTCAAAAAATTCGGCTTTAATCGTTTCACCCGTATGTAAGTTGTCAAAACGTAAAATCCGTGGGCGTGGAGTGGCCAGAGTAGCAAAAGCATGCCCCGGAAAAAAACTCAAGCCCAAAGCAGCAGCCCCCACACAAAGCCACTTACGGCGATTATGATCAATTATATCCATGAAGAAATGTCTACTCAGATTATGGAAAAAGTAAATCACCAGGCAACTGGTCACTGGTCACTGGTCACTATGACAACTAATAACAAAAATTAGTTGCATTTAGTTTTGTAAAGGTAACAACTTTGACAAAAACTGGGAACCTTGTCTCACACTATTATCGTAATCATAAATATCGGTACGGTACTGAGGAATCCCCTGTTCATCTATCCAGGCAGTTAAATAATACAAATAGACAGGAATACGCTGTGGAATGTTGACATAAACGGTATTGCCCTGTTTCACGGTATCAGTCACTTTGTTTTGAGTCCACCCCACATCTCCCAATAACATATTTGCTAATTCTGAAGCCTTGTTAATCCGTACACAGCCAGAGCTGATCGCCCGGATGTCTTTGTTAAACAAGTTATGGTTCGGCGTATCATGCAAATAGATAGCATCCGAATTTGGCATATTAAATTTATAGCGGCCTAATGAGTTAGTCGGTCCCGGAGCTTGCCATATTCGATAAGGAAAGTTAGCAGGCGTAATCACGCTCCAATCAATCGTATAAGGGTCGATGACACTGGCATCAGCACGCCAGTTGGAAAAGATAACGTATCCTCCCCGTTGAAAATATCCGGGATCATCAAGCCCTCGTGGTGCGATATCTTTTCTTGCCAGGCTAGTTGGCACACTCCAGGGAGGATTAATCACCACATTATTCAGCACACTACTCATAATGGGTGTTTTACGGCTTGGACGACCAACGATCACTTTCGAATCCAACACTTCCTGATCATTAAGATAATAATACAATGAATAATCTGGAATATTGACCATAATTCCTGTAGACACATGGCTTGGGATAATACGCAAGCGTTGGATATTAAGCGCTATCAAACCCGCTCTAGTTTGAGGTGAAGTATTTAACCAATCTCTTGTGCGTTTACCAATTACTCCATCCTGCGCCAACCCTTGCCAATGCTGAAAATTTTTTACCGCAGTCACCAGTTCAGGATCGTAGACATGATCTGCTTGAGCTGTCAGTTCACTCAACATCCCAAGGCGAATAAGTATTTCTCTCAACACAGCGACATCAGAACTACTCTGTCCCGGTTTTAGCGCACTTTTATCAGAAAGCTGTGGCCACGGTTTACTATCAGCCAGTTGTTTCATCATCTCCTTGCGCATATTTTCATATTGAGGATGTTGTGGCGCCAATGCTGCAACATAAGCGGCCACATTGTGATCGATAATAGCTTGCTGCCACTGATCTATAACTGCTGGTGAAGGTAATATAATTTTGTATGGTGTAGTGCTGTTATATAACATAGTGCGATAGAGCCAGCTTTGGCCCTGCTGACCGACATCTGAGACAAATTGTAAATAACCTAGCATAGCATCCGATAAGATGAGATCACGTCCCATCTGACTCAATTGAGCCTCATTGAGTTCAGTCAGCCATTGACCAAATTGCGGCTGAAACCCTGCCAATGCAAGTTCTGAAAGTTGTTGTTCAAAACGTTGAACCGCAATTTTATCTTGCCACAAAGGTTGCATCTGATTGGCAGAGTACAAACGAACCAATTGGTCAAAGAAAACAGGCTTAACTTGCGCTGGTATCCAGCTTCGCAGCATTTTACGACGCTCTGTTTCTGAAATCACAGCAGTTTGCGCTTGTTCGAGTGTTATTGCCTCAGATATCTTTTCAGTCTCTATTTTTGATAGATTCTGCGTATCACCTTCAATCAGCCTATTCTGATGATTAGCTAAAGCATATCCAGCTACCATGAATGTACTGCAAATAACCGAAACGCGCAGTGGCTTTATCACTCTTTTTACCATATCAACATACCCATCTTCGGAACATCTTCACAAATTAATTTTAATTATGACAAATTCAGACGCTGATCAAAGAAAAACAATAAGTTAGTTAAATTGTAAACTATTTGTTTGCAAAGGAAATAGAGTAATCAACTACAAGTAAACCAACACACAAGAGCAAAAAAGACGCCAAAGCGTCTCGTCTATAATTCAAGGTATGCAAACCGCTTTCTTTATTCAGCAGAGAGACCCACCTAATAACAGGCAGGCCCTCAATTCAACGCCATTCCTACAATAATTTCTGGTTTACTACAAAGCAACTATCATGAAACCGTACCATATGCAGCGAGAAATGACTGAACAGCGATGGCAATTCGCTGAGATTTCTCCTCTGGAGTCGGTAAACCAATACCCAAAGTAGCCTTAAGCCTTGGCGTTCCAATGATGCCATCGATAAACACCTCTGCGGAGATTTTCGGGTCTACTATGTTCAATTTTCCCTCCTTCATCTTTCGTACCAGATATTCGACAAGAAAATCTACGATCTTTTTGACTCCCTTTTCATAATAGATCTTACCTAACTGCGGAAAACGTTGAGACTCCAACGTTACCACCCGGTAGTTTGCGATCATTGTCTCAGAGAGAATTGCCGTGAGAACTTCCTCTGCAAAAATGGTTAACGCTTTCCCAATATCTGGTTCGCGGTTCATCGTCTTGTCCAGACCGACTTCAACTTCTTCTATTCTTTGCCTGACGACAGCGACTAACAACTCTTCTTTAGAAGGGAATCGGCTATAATAGGTTCCCTTCGAAGCATTAGCACGTTTCGCCATCTCATTGATACTGGCACCATCAAAACCCCGTTCTGCAAATACCTGAGCAGCAATTTTTAACAGCTCGTTAACTCGTTCTCCTGAAATTCTAGAGTACGAACGGGTTCTTTTGTGATCTGTTTGGGCTTTAGGTGTACTTGTCATGTAAAAAAACCTAAATTTTTATTGGTACCGAACGGTACGGTATACTATTATTAAGACTATAGCAGTAACACGACTGATGGCTGTGATCCTAGCCAGCTATAGTCACCATGATTCTTTCAGAATCACATCGTACTACTTATGGAGAAAAAAGAAATGAACGTTGGAATAATCGGCTCAGGGATTGGTGGTGCATGCCTGGCACATGGCCTGCGTAAAAATGGAATAAAAGTGAAAGTTTATGAACGTGGCTCTGCTACGTCATCCATACTTCCCGGTTATGGCATTTACGTCGATACGTTCGGCCAGCAGGCTATGCAGGAATGCCTACCGGAAACTAACTGGTTAACCTTTAAAAAGATTTCAAAACCTGTCGGTGGACAGACAAGATTCTATGATGAACATCTACATCTTCTTCTTGAGGCTCAGAGAAATATTCACGGAGAGGATGGACAAATTATTACCGAAGATCGGATGTCAATCAGCAGATCTGAACTTATAGAAGTACTAAACGAGGGGCTATCAGACACCGTTCAATGGAACAAAACGTTCGAGCGCTATGAACACATGCAAAACGGTAAAGTCAGGCTTTTTTTCACAGATAAAAGTCATGAGGATGTTGATGTTCTTATCGGTGCAGATGGAAGCAATTCAAGAGTACGCAAGCAGTACCTCCCCGCGATAAAAAGGCTTGATATTGGCGTCACTCTCACCGTTGGACGTGTGCGCCTTACCCAAGCTCTTGCTGACTCATTGCCTCCATATTTGCTGGATGGGTCGCCCAACAATATCGTGCCTAAAAGCTCTGGTGGATTGTTTGTCTCTCTATGGCGTGCTCCAATCAATACCCAAGTAAAGGCCACATCGGCAGAAATTGGCGATTTTGTCATGTGGGCCTACGCAGCAGCAACGAATAGCTATCCGAATACGATTACCGATTTTCCCGCGGAATCTCTGTGTGATCTGATCTGTACCCGTATTGCTGCATGGGACCCAAACCTGCATACCTTGATTAAGCAGAGTGATATGGAAAACATCTCTGTGATTCCGTTACGCAGTATGGATCATCTCTTACCCTGGCGTTCCAGCGCTGTCACACTCCTTGGCGACGCTATTCACAACATGACGCCAATGGTGGGCATGGGAGCAAATACAGCGCTTCGAGACGCACTTTTGCTCACACAGACTCTGACTCGGGTAGCGTCAGATCATGAAGATTTAATCAAAGCGATTTCAGATTATGAACAACAAATGCGAACATATGCTAATGAAGCCGTTGAGATTTCGTTACGTACCGCGTTAAATGCAGCCGATCGTTCGATGATCAAGCGAATACTGTTTCGAACTGTACTTCGGGTTGCACAAACTTTACCGCCAATAAAGCGAGTGCTATTCCCGATAACAAAATCTGCGCAACACCAGGGAAAAATAAAATTAGGTACTACACACTCTTTGAGTAGTACGCAATAAGAGGCTTTCACTTTACCTCCAGATAACTTGAATAAACGATTAGCAAAGAATTTGCTGTAATATTGCGTCGGCTCAAGAATAGAGTCTGGTTTTGGTAAACCAGTGAGAACTTCTTTTTGAAAAATAAAGACTTGATAAGGCAGAATCGATTATTTACTATCGTATCGGCCAGAATATCTTGTCTAAAAAATATAATAAAAATCCATGCCCGGATTATCTGGTAGGTTTTTGCCAAATTTACAATGGCTTAAATCTATATTTTCCGGGCTACAAAAAAATTAAAGAAGCTATGTATTTTTAAATCTATTAATTTTGTCATTTATAATATCCAGATAATTCACTGGCAATTAATGAAAATAATTGAAAGTTAATATAATATTTTAAATCAATTAGTTAACTCAGTAAAACAGAACAGAAAACCTTATTCGATTCATATCATTACATTTAATTATCCGAGAGTCTGTACATAATCCACAGTATTTTTACATTTAAAATCCTTTTACATTTAAAATTCAATTGCCCTCCTTAATCACAAACATCAATATTCAGCAGCATTTAATTATTTAACCTGTAATATCATTATTTTAAAAATAACAAACATTTAATTAATAGAAGAAAATAATAAATTATAGATAAATTTTTTATTATTATTTTTATATTCTCATCATCATTTTCAGGGATATGTGTAACGTCACACTTTAAATACGTGGTTTGAATTCACAGTATCCATTACTTTGTAAGCACAAAACATTCATATTGTAACGATCATTCATAAACCCGGAAACTTCACAAATTTCTGACACTATTCTTCCCGGTTCCATTGCGATCTTTTCTATTACCACCACCAAATTCACACTTTTGGCAATCATCCAACCTATAGTTTCAGGCGTAAAACCCTGCGCCGCTTCATTTTCATAAATGTAATGCGCCAGTTTTTGTAACCCCTCTTCAGATGAGTTGGCATGCATGGTTGCTACTCCTCCAGGATGGCCGGAATTCCAACTCTTGAGCAAAGTATAAGCTTCACCGCCGCGAATCTCACCCACTACAATCCGGTCTGGACGCAAACGCATTGTCGTTCGCAGCAAACGACGCATATCCACATCCTTACTAGTTCGTAACAGCGCCCGGTTAGCATTATTAAGCTGTAATTCCATCGTATCCTCAATCGCCACAATACGGTCACTCGGGCATTGCAGGCTAATCTCGTACAAAATAGTGTTAGCCAGCGTCGTTTTCCCACTGCCGGTACCCCCAACGATTAGAATATTCTTGCGCATCATCACAGCTTCACGAATTGCCTCAATTGGGTGTTCAAAACTGCGTTTATAACTCGCTATTCCAGATGCCAACCGCATGGCGGTAACGCCTATCGGCTTAATAATGCCGCTTTTGCGGTAATCAGACAGCGATAATACCACCGGAGAGTGTTTACGAATGGCAATAGTCGGCGCATTTGCCAGCGGAGGCAAGACACCGGCAATCCGAGCGCTCCCCAATGGAAATTCACCTTCAATCAGACCCACATCAACGCCAACATCTGACTTTTGCAACGAAGCCGAAATCAGTAAAATCCGCTCTGCCGCATCCGCCGGAAAATGAGATTGCGCTTCATTCATGCCTTGGTTATGCAATTCAATCCACAGTTTTCCATCAGGATTAATGATGATTTCCACCACGTCTTTGTCATCAAGCGCTCGGAGGATAATCGGCCCGCAAGCTTCTCTCAGCTCATTCAACGCCTTCTCACGACATACGCCGCCTGTTCCTTGAATTTCACTGGTTCCAGTTTCAATATTCTGCCTGATTTTCATCGTTAATCTCGAATTAAACAGATGGCATAGATAACGACTGTTCAATGGCGTTTTCAATGCCCGATACCGCCGTCACCACCAGCATCAACATGCCGCCAATCATAAGAATTGAAGCCAACAGGAAGCCACGCGTCACTATCTGAACCTTAACTATCGTTTCATCCAACCAGTGCCGTGCAAACTTCGCCATTGATTGATCAAAACCCTGCAATCGTGACAATAACCTCAGATAACTGATCGCCTCGTCATCCGGGAAACGGTAACCGGTATCGCGCAATGCCTCACCAAAACCAGCCCCCATTGAAATATGCTCGAGCGTAGCCGCGATACGCACATACAGCCAGCGGGAACCCGCCTGTTCCAGCAGCAATTCCAGCGCCGATTGCAACATCATCCCTGAACGGATCAGCAACGACACATTCAATATGAACATACTGCCATGAATGGTTCTGTACAGTGACCACGGCGGAAACCGGTCAAGCACTGTTCGCAGTCGCCCCCCCAGAAAAGATAGCGATAACAACAATAAAATGATCAATATCACCAGCAATATCAGCGAATAAAATCCATAATCGTTGACAAATGTTCCCATCAAATAAAGGGTATAAGCCGCACCATCCCAGGTTTCCGGCTTAGAAACAGCGGCCAGTTTGGGCACCAAACTCCCAGCCACAATATGCAGCAATACACATATCATCCCGATGAGTATAAGTGGATAAATAGATGTGCCAATAACGGCACTGCGGATCTTGCTACCCGCTTCGATCATGGCGATCGCATCCATAAAAGCGCTACGTATGTCGCCGGAACGCTCACCCGCAGCAATCACCGCGACTTCATTGGGACCAATCCATCGCTGTAAACTCTCCGCCAAGGTACTGCCCTGACTGACCGATTCATAGCAACTACTTAACACCAACGCACAACCATTGTTGGGTTTATGGCCTTCGTTGCTGGCGATATTATACATTTCACGTAATGCATCAATCAGCATGATGCGATTTTCCAGCATCATGATTAGATGCCCGTAAAAACGAATCCGTGCTTTATTACCAAACTGGATCTTCGCAAATCGATAGTTCAGTCTTTCAACAAAATCGGTCATGGACATAGCGTTTCACTCTATTTGATGGATCGCAGGAATAATCGGTCCCATCACACGTTCTGCGGCACGGGGATCGATTATTCCGTCATTTATTTTGCGAATAAGTGCGTCGATCTTGCTTAATCCCGCCATCTCCGAGATCCAATATCGAGTCGCTTCGTGATGATGACCCATTCGATAAGCTTGCATTAAGCCGGGGGAAGTGCGTATCACTTCAGCGACTACTGTTCGGCCCAAGGTGCCGCACTGTTTGCAATAGTCACAACCTTCCCCCTGTAGACAAACCGACTCCGGCTGACAATAAAGATTGAGTCGTTTCAACAGACGCTCGGAGACTTCTTGCTCATGCCCTCGCAGGGGAACTTTACAATGAGGACATAACACCTGAATCAGCGCTTGGCTGACTAAACCAATCACCAGACGCGAATCCATTAATAGCGACTCCATCACAGCCTCATCCTGCAAGCGGGGCAAGATCGCTAAAGCATCGTTTGCATGTATCGTGGTCCAAATAAGATGGCCGGTCATTGCGGCACGAAATGCCATCTTTGCCGTCACTGCGTCGCGTATCTCACCGACCATAATCACATCAGGATCGAGTCGCATTGCATCAGCAATTGCCATCGCCCATTCCTGTTCGACAACCATGCTATCACCTCGATCTCCAGTTATAGGCGATTGATTAGCGCCTTCAATTTCATATTCGGGTGGATCTTCAAGCGTAAGCAGATGGATGCCGGCTTGCTCGGTTATCATCTTCTGCATCACAACTTTCAAAGTGGTGCTCTTTCCACTACCGGTCGCACCAGACAAAAGAACCACACCGGCCCGATGCTCCATAAGTTCTTCCAGTATCTGGCACTGTTCCGGCAAATAGCCGAGATCGCTTAAGGTGCACACCGTACCGGGGCTGTCCGCATACAACAATCGCAGCACCATCAACATGCCGCGATCGAGTGGACGGGTATTAATACGCGCCCCGGAAAGTCCGCACTCAGCCAGAAACTCATCTTTCATTCGCGCGCGCTGCGCCTGCATCGGTTTAAACGTCGGCTCTGCCACATCACACATACTTTGATAGATAGTCGCGCATAATCGCAATCCTTCTTCTGGCCGCAGTTGTCCTATTGACCGCAAATAACCATCGATACGGCAACGGATTTCACAATAATTACGGCGAGCAACGATATGCAAATCTGACGCCCGTTCCTCAGTCGCTTCGCCGATTAAGCGAATGATATAACGCTGAACATCCGATTCACTCCCTCCCAGTCCATGACTCTCGCTCTTACTGAGACGGTACAATTCCAATATGCTCCCCATGCCACAAGTGACAGTCTGATAGATAAGGCCATGTCTTTTAACCGTCTCTTCATAGGCCAGCACATGGGGATCAAGCCGGTGGGAAGCAGATACGGCAAGTACGCATTGCCCCTTCTGCTGAGGTAACTCAACAAGACATATCAAACTGCGGTTAGCTAACTCTATTTCAAGTACGCCGCTCAAGGCAGATAAAACTTTTGCACCCTGCCTGACCATACACAACAGATCGGAGCATGTTATTTCCATAAATATCGCCACCCATCAGTAACTAACGGCTTAACGGCAGCGGCGGCGCAACCATCAAGTCAAGGCTATCCAGCAACGATGCATCATTGGTAGCCGTAAGACCTACCTCATAGAATCTCCCCTGTTTGGAGAAAGTCACTCCCCCGGTATCAATGCGGACCACTTTATAACCATTCGGCAACTGTTCACCTGCTTTCACATCCATGATGCCGCCTGAACGAAGCCGGAGCGTAGCGGTCAGAGCCCCATTGCGCCCGAAGATTGACTTAACCAGAGGCAGGCCATTATTAACGGCATCTCTTTTATTCACCATTCTGGAAATTTTATCGAATTCAGCCTGAGCATTTGCCCTTGCGGTTTCAGCTTTAAGTAACATCAAATCCGTCTGTAACTTTTCCAGTTGCGCAGCAACGCTGTCAGTGGTTATCGCTGGCAATGCAGGCTTCTGTGCAACATGGCGCTTCGTCTGAACTGCCGGTAACTCAGTAGATGATGTTTGCGCATATGTCAGGGAAAATACCGACACCACAAATAGACTGATTATAAGCTGGCTAATTTTTTGCATAGAAAACTCCACTCAGCTTCCACTCAGGAAAACCATCAGATAACACAATTCTGGCGCTGGTCACTCTCAATCCGGGGAGCGGCTTACCTGAAAACAGTGCATCTGGCGCTAATTGAGAAGTCAGTGTCCAGTTATAAGTCTGCCAATCAGGATTGGCCCACTCGCGTGTTTCGCCTTCCGGCAAAGGGGGCGGAGGCGGCGGTAAAATGGAAGCTCCCTCAGTCAACGTTGGCGGCGGCAAACCTAGCGCCTGAAAATAAGACATCAGCTCAACCAGCGCCTGATCTGACGACTGCAACACATCGTCGTTGTTTTCCTGATCATGACTCTGCGACTGCTCAAACGGTATCAATACCTGTGCCTGCTCCCCACCATTGGAAATCACCGGGCCAGCCCGGAAAATATTGATAGCAGCAACCTGGAAAACATTGATCGGCATCCCATCATGGCGCTGATAACTCACAGAAATCGCATTAGCATCCAACATAATGGCTTCAATCTGCCAACCCGCGAGTGATAAGGGAACCTTGGCTAAAGCTTTATTCCATGCAGAAAACTGAGACGCCATTGTCGGTTGCGCAAGCCACGGATGTGGCGGAGGAATTTCCACCACCTCATTGGATAAATCCGGTACCCTTATTTCTGTATTCTGCTTATAGATGTGCCACATCCACCAACCGCCAACTAACAAGAACGCAGTACCTGCGGTCATGGCAAAGACCTTAATTTGGTACTTCGACATTTCGCCGGTTAAACTCTCAAGCTGACCAACAGATTTTCTCAATGCGGACTGCGGCAACAGTTGCGCCAATGGTACCTCCAACCACGGCGATTCAAACTCCTTCGGCGCATAAATCGCATTCCACACCCCATTGGCGCCCTCTACCAACTGCACCGTATCACGCAATTTCGCTTCGATCTCTTCACGAGTGCCGATCAAATCACGTCCTGCCATTATCGCGCCCTGATGTACCGCTACCAATGCATAATGTCCATCAGGCAAATGAAACGCACCTATCCAGTTAGGTTTATCCACCGCTTTAGCAAGAACGGCCGCCAATGAATAACAACCCGGTACTCCTGACTCCTTTGGTACATACCCGACCTGTATACTTCGTCCAACACGATGCCGGACAGCCAAAGTAAACCCTGCGGCAATTCCATTTCTGCGTATGTGAGAACGTGTTAACACAGTGACAGGCGGTCGCCAGATGATGCCTGCGACCAACGTCTTACCATATAGCTTGATTTGCATAGCGCGCTCCGCGCCCGTTTCAGTCTGGGTCATTTTTCAATCTACCACCATTCAATCTACCACTATAGGAGTAATCATGACTACGATCACATTATGGTTTCTTTTGCCCTGACGGCTCCCACCCAAGAATTGATTATCCGGGCTGCCCAAACCACTACGATCACTGGTATCTGACTGCTGTTCAAATCCTGATAGCACCAGTGTTTCACCTGAATGTAGTCTCACCTTCTGACTGAATGCGCGTAAATCTATTGTCGGCAACTGCACCTGACCGGTCGCTTTCTCGCCAAATTTCTCCAGCCTCTTTAAATCGCTCAAACTAATGTTGTACTGCAACAATATTTGCTTGTCGGCCATTGCATAAGGCAGCATCAACATATTAAAACCCGTCGTCACTGTCGCTGGCTCGATCCCTACTGAAATGCCAACTTGTGGCGTCGAGGTACTAGAAGTTGATGAAACATAACCGGTCTGGGTTGCAACCTGCATCGGTACCGCTTGCAAATTCAGTGTAGTCACCGAAGGTTGAGTCACTATAGAGACTTTACCTTGGGTCGATAATGCCTTGATCAGTAAATTACTGTCACTAAATGGCCCCTTAAGAATATGAATATTGGTACTGATATCCCCCCCCTCGGTAACACCGCTGCCCGCGCCACCCACTCCGATATGAGCGTCTTTATAGGCCAGTGACCAATCAACGCCATACTGATCAGCCCGATCGAACGTCAGGTTAAGGATCTTGACATTAAGCACCACCTGCGTTGTCAATAATTTGTTCTGCTGATCAATATAATCCTTAATTCTATCAAGTACTTCGGGTGAATCAGTTACCACCAATGATGCCGTCGCCATCGACAAAGTTAACTTACCTTCGCCAGGCGTTAGCATATTTGCCACTGCTTTTTGGATCTCATCCATAACCGAACGGGTCAAAGAAGTCGCGAGAGTTTGGGAACTACCGCTGTTGCCGTTACCGCTATCACTTCCATTTAAGCCCCCGCCGAACGTGGCATTGGTCGTCGCTGTCACGCTGGAAGATAATGCATCCGTACCGGGCAATGCATATATTTGAAACACTCGCGCCTCTGTTTTGAAAATATGCACTGCTCCATTGTGTACTTTCCAATGCAATCCTGATGACAAAATGACCGAATCAAGCAAACCTGCCAAGGAGCCATGCCAATGCACGTTTATTTTCATCTCTTCTGGTTGACCGCCCTCAGATATTGACTGCGCGTTCGAATTGACAACAACCTCCTCCTGACCACTCTCTTTCACCTCCGATGCCGAACTGGGAGGAGACACTGTAAACCGTGCATCAGCACTGATCAGCACCGGCACGCCACAGATACGCTTGATCTTTTCCGCAAACTGACTCAACGTCATCGGCTCCGCTTCCTCCAGCGTCAACATGCAAGAAACAGTTTCACCCTCCTTCTTTGATGGAATCTCCTTAGTTGATACCCAATAACCATGCTCGTGAACATGCACAGCCGTCATGGCGGCAGTATTGCGTAACTCCTTAATAATACTGTTAGCATTTGCCATCTCAGCATCTGCCTGCCGATCAACATTAGAGATTGCTGCACAACTTGCCAGACCAGTCGCTATACAGGGCAACAATATCAATCTGGAAAACGTCAAAAACTGGATATGCATGTTATTACCCCTGAGCCTGTACATGAACAAGCCGCTGTTCCTGATAAATATCGACAACAAAAGGACGATTCGCCATCGTATAGGCTTCGAACAGCTCGCTTACCGCATGGATAAACGTGCCATTAAAACGCAGACCTGCTCGGATAGGGAAATCATAGGAAGCATCCCATACCACTTGGTAGCCAGACCTACTCGCCCATTCTTGTGTAACATCGCGCAGAGTTTGCCCCGGAGTTGCTGTCCACACCGTCGCCACAGGAACGGGTGTACGCATCGGTGCTGCATAAACGGCGACACTTGACATACAGACAAGTACCGTAAAAACATATGTGATTATTTTGTTCATCGATCTTTCCAAAAAGAAAAAAAGTAAGCCAAACAACCTGTTAACCAAGACTAGCGACCCAAAGAAAGCCCGCTTGCGAAACAACAACGAGTATTTCCAACAACTAATATTTCCAACAACTACAGTATTTCCACCAGCGCACCGTCAGATACAAACTTCCGAACATCATCCGGCAATCGTCTGGCAAGCAGACTCTCTACCCGTTTTCCTCTACCGTCGATGAGTCTGGAACCCTGCTTAAAACCAATCTGATCGGGTTCAGCACTCCATTTAAGTAATTCTCCGAAAGCGCCATGCAACAACCCATTGTCGCCGGAGAGGATATTTTTGCGGAAAATATAGACATGAGTCCCTGAAATAAATCCCCCCCAGAGACACTGACTGGCAACGTTGTCACACCAGGCATCGGTATTCACCCACGTCATATGTAGAGTGGTCAATGCCTGTTGCATCTTGCGACTCTTGATCACGCCGACGGAATGATGATTAAGCAATTGCACACCGGCTGAAGCATAGCTACGAAACAGCGCGGCTACATCAGTCTTGGCACGCACTGACTGCACACGCACTTCATACAACAACTCACCAAAAATCAGTTGCATGATAAATACAACGGCAATCCCAACAATCGCTAATGGCCACATTTATGTTCTCCTATTACTCTAGATTGGTTAACGCCAAATCATCAGATGCACAAGATGCTGCTTATCAGTTATGAATTTTCAAAATATGGGTACTGTTTTTAGAAGAATGGAACACGCTGGCAATGTTATATTTGCGATGTGGCCCAGCAATGAATGACACTATGCAAGTTCTTGTATTCTTTAGATTTACCTTGGAATTCTCTTCGGGATAATCCCCCAGTCCAGATCGTTGAAAAACAAGCGGTAAATCAGATTTTTGGCTGTTGCCATTTTTATCCGCTTCATACACAGCCAACACGCAACGCATACGATGGTTATTAGCAATCGGAGGTGTAGAGACGGTGACTAACACAGGGGCATTTGAATTGTTAAAAAAAGGCTGACGCCGACTGTTTACTTTGCCGTCACCGCTAACATAATAGGCATCTCTCTTACTTGTTATTCCTGACGACATTCCCGATGCAAGCCAATAACCACTGCTGATTACCGCTTGATTTGCCAATAACCGCCGGCTTCCACTAGCATCTCTCCATTCCAAATCTGACTTATCAACATTAATCCCCTGACACACCAACAGTTCACCCTGCTTGCTCATGGAGAGGTTACCTAACGCAGGGCACTTGCCACCGACAAGATTTCCAGTTTGAGTGTTGATCACTAAATTATTGCCAACAACGACGTTATTATCTGCATGAATATCACCGGCAGCCAAAGTCCCTTTATTACCGGGATTAGCATTACCATCAAGGATAAACAACGTGCCATGTTCTGGATTGACAACCACTTCACCATCGCTATTTTGTTCAATATAGGAGGGGTTTCCCTGAGAGCGGGCAGAAAAGGCTATCTTATTCACACCATTAACCATACCGGGGCCTTGCATCGACAGAGTATTCACCTGCTCAAGACTATGACCGCCCATGTTGATGCTGGTTTCCATTCTATTCCACTCTGGATGCCCGCCTATTTTTTGTCGATGAAGCAAGTCGCCCGCCAATGTTCCCGGGCCATAGATTGACGCATCCCGCATGAACGGAGCATAAAAAATACGGCCAATCTCCTTGGGTTGATCATTGAAAAAACCAGAAAAAGATCCAGGCGCATTGACTTGACCATAACTATTCCAATAAGTGGCCGGATTACGATGATCCCGATTTTTATAATCCAGATACAGGCCGCCAACCCCAATCAACTGCGCAATCTTCATCGAATGTTTAGCAACATCAGGCTGTTTTCCATTAGCCATTGCTGGAACGCTATAAATCAACGGATCAATGCGTTTTTTGCCATTAGGCAACATAACAATTCGCAATACGCCATCATATTTCTGACCAAGCGGATTAACCGTATTCTGATCAAGCCCCGGAGGTAAATAGGGGGGCAACTCTGCCCAATTAATTGGTGCCGGAGTGGGTCCACGACTTAGAGCGACATAATTATCATTAACATAATCCACCACCGCATCGCCAAGATGTTGGATCTGCCCGGCGACAACCTGATTCACCAGCATGTCACTCTGTCTGTTGAGATAAACCACGCCAACCACCATCATTGATGCCAGTACTATCAGTGCGACAGTCACTTCCAGCAAAGTGAAACCTGCATCATGGCGGCTTATCATCAATATAGATACAGACTCATCATCATGCATAAATAGTCCTTCTTAATAGTAAGTAAGAAAATCTACTCCATCCGATAAACTATTTACCCCAAAAGCGATCCCGCCAAGGGAACGACACTGCGGCCCACTTATGCCGGGCTACCTATTGAAAAGCGCCATAATCAATCCCGCGACTGCCAGACCCGGGCCGAAAGGGATCTGTGGCGCCGTTCTCATTCTGCGTAGTCGCCAAATCGCCAGATAACTTATTAGTGTGAAACTTGCTGCCAGCAAAATCATGAATGGAAGCGCTTCCACCCCCAACCAGGCACCAAGCGCCGCCAGAAATTTAGCATCTCCCATTCCCAACGCATCACGCTGGACCCATTGCTGGGCAATCCACGCCACCAGCCTGAAAAACAGATATCCACAAACCGCGCCACTGACGGCCAAAGGTAATGCCACAAATCCGGCAGAATGCAGATTGAACAACAACCCTAGCCACAGCAAAGAAAGCGTCAGTTGATCGGGCAGCAGCATATGTTCAAAATCAATGATCGCCAGTGCGATCAACATCGAACTCAGCACCAATAACCCCAGCAACCCGTAACTCCAACCCAGATCCAAAGCTAGTAAAGAAAAAAGTAGCGCTACCGCACCTTCAACCAGTGGATAGCGTATAGAAATCGTACCGTTACAGTATCGACAGAGCCCTTTCTGGTACAAATAGCTCAACAGGGGAATGTTATCGCGGGCCGCTAACACGTGGCTGCAACGTGGACAATGAGAACGGGGAAAACAGAGATTAAAGTCGGCAGCCTCGCTATTGATTTCGGAGAAAATCATCATCGGCAAGCGGCAGATCACCACATTAAGAAAACTTCCGACACACAACCCTAACAACCCGGATGCCAGAACCAAACACCCGGTAGAAGATTGCAACCACCCTATCATCATGATGATCTCCCGGCAGATTCAGCACACAACGAACCGCATTGGATAAGAGAACAACAACAAAACTAGTGAAACCGACTTGTTTCCATCACTAAGAAAATGCAGCTTGAGAAGCCTTCACCAAGCCTGCCAAGCCACATATCACATCAAAACAATCAATGTTTTAAAATCAATGTCCTAACTGGCAGAAACAAGCGTCACGGTATTTGCATCATTGGCATTACATGCCGATTCAATTTGCGCCAAAGTCGAATCTGGTTTAATTTCTATGCCAGATTGTTGCCCTTTCCCACTCCCAACGGCCATTTTCGACCAACCAGCAACCCGCAATTTCAGCGAAAGTTGCTGGCAAGCCTCATCAGGCACATTTTGATACTCAATCTTAAAGGTTTGAGCGGTGGCATCGCCCGGAGAAATGGTTACCTTGCCATTCCAACTATTAAAAATAATCCCGGTCTTACCATCCTGAGTCATATTGGCGGGAACGACTTTGTAATTAATGGCGATCTTATTATCCAAACTGTCATAGCCTTTGGCGCCATTTTTAATTGACTTCAAATTTGCAGCCATCTGAGTAATATTCGACGATTCAGTTGAGATTTCCGAAGCCCGGAACAACTTACCAATCCCGGCTGCTGCTGCGGCCAATATCACAATGCCGACAATCATCACAACCAATGCTTCAATCAGCGTAAAACCTGATTGACGCCTGGCGCCACGCAGTACATTGACTTTCTTATTCATGCTAATCACTCCAAAATCAAAATAAGAGACGCATTACCACTCACATACTCACCAAATGAAACAAAATATTAACGCAATAATAACACACATAAAAACATTTAAAACACTTTAGTGTTTCATATTGAAATTAATCCTATAGATTACAATTTGAAAAATAAAATTGTTTAAAACGTTCAAAAATCACACAAACGATCGTCAAAAACTATCAAATATTTTAATTTCAATCGTGAATGTCGATTAAAATTGATGATATAGCTCATTAAAAAATCAATGGATTTTATTCTGTCAATTAGCTGCAAATAATAATTTATAAATATTTTTTATATATAAAATTAACTTGTTGTTAAGACTTGCTGTTGTACCGGGCCTGTCACAGATCACATTTTTGTAAAAATGGGACATACAACAGTGTTCAACACTGAGTGCTCTTTGTTAAAGAAAAAAGCCTTTAATTAACCAAGGTTTTTTAAATGCAGATAGCGAATTTTTGCTCGCTATCTATTGAGAAAGGAATAGAGAATTTAAGCTTAAATGAAACGAAATCAACACTAAGCCGATATCTTAAATCGGAGAGTGTGGTTCTTTGACTTGACAAAACTATAATAAGTAAAAGACCACCTCCATTAGGAGGTGGTGCAGTTTAATACTGACAATTAAAATTCAGTCTCTTAAAAAGATCAATTTGCTATCGATACCTTTCTTTGCAGGTTATTATCACCGACTAAAATGCCGCCAGCAAAAAGCAAAGCATCTTCAGGTAACAATTCACTTTTATCATCTGTTTTTTCTAACACGAAATTATATACGTTTAATGGATCTGTGTTTCTCAATTTAACTGAGCTAAGGGTAGTTTGACCATCACGTGTATATATTGTATCACCAACCTTAAGTTCATCGGCTTTGACTATTCCTCGTAATGTTGCAACAGGATGCGTTGGCGTCAGTGAAACTTTTTCACCGTTATTATAAATTAAATCAACAAATTCGGTATCGTGACCTACAATACGGCTTTTCACTTGTAATACACCACCTTGCTTTGTTAAAACGCTATCGCCTGAACGTATATCTTCAACCTTCTTCTTAGAACCATCGGCCATATCTACTAATGTACCTTCAGCAATACAACCATATTGGATGTTAATCGGTGGGTAAATGAATTGTGAATCAGACGGAGTACTTCCGCCCTTATTAGTATAAGTGAATGGAATAGCAGATGCTTCCTTATCAGACTTATCAGGAGTTGTGAGAATAGTAGCCTGTAAATCCAATACATACCTCTCGTTATTCTTCCAGCATTTTTCCCCAAAATCAGCGTAACCTGAGCCTTTGGAGAAATCCCATGTCAATCTTTTACCGCTTTCATCGACCTTTACATGTTCCCAAAATATATTTTTATCAATTTCTCTTGCTTTACATCCACCACCAGTATCAAGGCCAACCAGCGTCAAATCCGCGCTTATGTGTAAATTCTTGGTTCCCTTAGGCTTTTTATTCTCATCAATCAGGATATAGTCATCGAATTCAACACTGCCAATGATTTCCATGTTGATATATGTATTCTTATTTGGCAGCTTTGGCGTCATTGGACCATAATCGCAAGCATCGGGAGCTCCGTGTTCAGGATTTGCTCTATTTAAGCAAACGATTATTGGGCGCCTATGCTGTAAATACTCCTTATAACCAGGGTCCGTGTTACATATCTTCTTTTTTACATAATCAGGTGCATTAGGTGACGTGTTACACATCTCTTTTGGAACATCGTCGAAATAAAGTATATTTGATTTCATGATAATTGGCCCGTCACTGAGACTTATTCCATTTATTTTTCCCTGATATGTTGCAACAGCGATAACAGAAGATTGATTAGGATTATTAATACCATCAAGTATATCTTCTTCAGAAACGGCTTCCGTTGTATGGCTCCGTACTTCCTTACCCTTTATACTGCTTGAACCTGATGCGATTACCTGTCTAGATTTTTTATCTTTATCAAGTGCAAAAACCACAAGTGAGTCTTGGAACGATGAAGGAAGGGAAGGATCAGGATAGTAAAGAGAATTAAAAACTGTAGCTGAAATTGATTTATAATCTTTAGAAGGTATGATTACAGGCTGCCCGAAAAAATTTTCAGGATCTTTATTCGAGCGATGTATTTCAAGCGATTTCCCACTCTTAATCAGTGCATGTTGCTTTGCTTTTATCGTCTCAATATCTTTAAAAACATCAGGATGCTTCTGTTCAGTAATACCACTGTAGCGTAACAGTGCTCTATAGCCCCCCTCATGTGAAGGGATAGTTAAATTGATTACTTTAGGTTTATTAGGTGTCTTAATGCTATCTAAAAGTTCAGATACAGCCTTATAATCATCTATAGATAACGTATCCAGTTTCGTATCAGCAAGGTATGAAATTATAGGGGTGAGCAGTATGGTAAAAAAAATAAATATTCTTTTGTATAGAGTCATAATTTTTCCTATGAAGGAATAAAAATTTCTTAAGTCAGAAACATTACACAAACTTTATTTACAAATCGCTATTTATTGAACTTTAAACTGACAGGTAACATATTAATATTATCTTGAAATTATTAATTAGAGGGAAAGCATATTAAAACCAAAACCACATATATAATTAATAGTCACTTGTAAGAAAACGTCAAGATTTTTATATTTTCTTTCCTTGTGAAAAATTTTTCGCATAAATATCTACTGGGCTGTGTACTCAAACATTAGGTAAGTGTTATTAAATAAGATTCCAAAATAGCGCTACATCTTATACTACTCATAATTCTATGTATAACAATGGGTTGAAGAAACTCATGTGTAGCAGGATTATGAAACGTTATTTAACTTTAATCACAGCAGATATCCCAATAAAAGTTTACTCCAGATAATTAACTCATCATAAATCTCTTCCTTCATAGTGAAATAAAAAAGTCACAGGCACTTAATATCACCCACCGTTTTCAATAATCAGACTTAATCTATTCCAAACTAAAATAATGAAAAACTTGCTATGAACATATAAAAATGTCGGTTCTGTAACATTATTAAAAAACCCATCTTGAATCACTTTGTTAATTAATGATAAGAATAAAATAAAAATTATTTTCACAAATCAAAAAATATCCATCATGAATAATAATCTTTAAAAATCATGTTGTTGCGGTAGCCATATCTATATTTTCAGTGTTAGTAAAAAAACGATAGAGCTTTTCTTAGATTTTAAACATCAATAACTAATAAAGGAAGAATCATGGCTATAAATCCAGAACAAATCGCTGTTGAATATCCCATTCCTACTTATCGGTTTGTTGTTTCAGTCGGTGACGAACAAATCCCATTTAACAACGTTTCCGGGCTTGATGTTCATTATGATGTCATCGAATATAAAGATGGCATCGGTAATTACTATAAAATGCCGGGCCAACGTCAATCTATCAATATTACCCTGCGTAAGGGGGTCTTCGCTGGCGACACCAAACTGTTTGACTGGATTAATTCTATTCAACTTAATCAAGTTGAGAAGAAAGATATTGCAATTAGCCTGACCAATGAAGCTGGCACCGAAATCTTAATGACCTGGAACGTGGCGAATGCATTCCCAACGTCATTCACCTCTCCCTCTTTTGATGCCACCAGCAATGAAATCGCTGTTCAGGAAATAGCACTGACAGCAGATCGTGTAACCATTCAAGCAGCTTAAAAGGAGAGATTTTATGACCACAAAAACAACCTACCCCGGTGTTTATATTGAAGAAGACGCTTCGCTGTCACTCTCCGTTAGTTCCAGTGCAACAGCAGTACCTGTTTTTGCTGTTGCAAATGACAACACACTAATACCAAATAATTCCTATGTTCGTATTAGTAGCTGGTTAGAATATCTCGCACTAAAAGGTGAAAATGGGAAATTTGATCCCACCGACAAACTTGATATCGCACTGCGAGCCTATTTTATTAACGGCGGTGGATATGGCTATCTCGTCAAAACCGAAGAATTAAAACAACAAGTGCCAAAACTTGACGATGTGACATTGCTGGTTGCTGCGGGAGAAGACATTAAAGATGCCGTAAGTACACTTTGCCTACCGGGCAAAAGTCTATTTGCTATTTTTGATGGCCCAACAACCCAAATAACTTCAGACCAACAACCAGACGATGTACTTAAATCTTATCCAGCAACCCAATATGGAGCAATTTATTATCCCTGGCTGAACGCTGAATGGGGAGAAAATAAAGCCCTGGTTGATATTCCCCCCAGTGCAGTCATAGCCGGTATTTATGCCAGTATCGATAGCACCCGTGGCGTCTGGAAAGCACCGGCTAACGTGGCTATTCAAGGTGGATTACAACCTAAATATCCGGTAACCGATGACCTGCAAGCACAATACAACAAAGTTAAAGCACTAAATATGATCCGTACCTTTCCTAAGAGCGGCACACTGGTATGGGGTGCTCGTACTCTTGAGGACAGCGATAACTGGCGTTATATCCCGGTTCGACGCCTATTTAACAGCGCAGAACGGGACATTAAAAACGCCATGAGCTTCGCGGTGTTTGAACCCAACAGCCAACCGACTTGGGAACGAGTACGCAGTGCCATCAATAACTATCTATATAGTCTGTGGCAACAAGGTGGTTTAGCGGGAAATAAACCAGATGACGCTTACTTTGTTCAAATTGGCAAAGGTATCACCATGACCGATGACGATATCAACCAGGGAAAAATGATCATCAAAATCGGTATGGCAGCAGTTCGTCCAGCAGAGTTCATTATCTTGCAGTTTACACAGAACACCGCTCAATAATTGGAGGCAACATGCCAACAATACCGGCTTATCCTGGCGTCTATATTGAAGAAGATGCGTCATTAAACCTTTCTGTTAATCAGGGGAACACGGCAATACCCGTTTTTATTGGCTTGTTTTCGCCAAAAAACATCAACCTAAAATCACAAGTAACACGCGTTAATAGCTGGCTGGATTTTACTAATCTGTTCAATGCGGGTTATATTGCACCAATCGCAATTAAATCAACAACGGATACAACAGTTGCTGCTACTCCCGGTATCTCTGTTGATGCAGACAATAAAGCTCCCACTTACACTTACAAGGTAACAGTTAACCACACGACCAGTAGTGATGCCCTAAAACTTTATTTCCAAAATGGTGGCGGGCCTTGTTATATCCTGCCACAACCAGATAAGTTAACAGATGGATTTCTGGACTCAATCCCTGAGTTAATTAAGCAGGCTTTAGAAATTACCTTGATCGTCTGCCCTGAATGGGATTCTGATTACCAGAGCAAAATATATAACAGTCTGACATCTTCATTATTAAATGCCGGCTATTTCCTTATCGCTGACAACCAGAATAAAGACACTGCACTCATTACTAAAGTAGCATCACAAACTGCGACGTATTATCCGGCAGTTAAAGTCTCACAACTTATCCAAGCAGAAGATAGCCAGATAGCAGTATCAGGTTATAAAGATGCAGAAACAGAACCCGATGCAATCACCAATCTGGCGCAGCTCAAACAAAAAAACCCAACTGTCTACCAACAAGCGGTTCAAAAAATACAGGCAATACAGGACGAAATAGCCGCCAACGGCAACACCATTCCTGTCAGTACTGTCATGGCTGGCATATATTGTGCCACTGATGCCAGCCGTGGCGTCTGGAAAGCGCCGGCTAATGTTGTACTGAGTGGGATCAGTGATGTGGCCGAACGGCTTACTGATGATGAACAAGGAGAGATGAATTCCAAAGGCATCAACGCTATTCGCTATTTCAGCCACAAAGGTTTTGTCGTATGGGGCGCTCGTACTCTGCAAAACGATGACAACTGGCGTCACATTCCCGTTCGGCGTCTCTTTAATGCGGCAGAACGGGATATCAAGCAGGCCATGCAATCCGTTGTCTTTGAACCCAATAGCCAACCCACCTGGGAACGCGTGAAGTCAGCCATTGACAACTATCTCTATTCCTTATGGCAACAAGGGGCATTAGCGGGAAATAAACCTCAGGAAGCCTACTTCGTTCAGATAGGTCAAGGTATCACCATGTCTGACGACGACATTAAACAAGGGAAAATGATTGTCAAAGTGGGCATGGCCGCGGTACGTCCGGCTGAATTTATTATCCTTCAGTTTTCACAAAATGTAGCACAGTAACCGTGCTGGGACGCGGTTAAACACCGCGTCTATTCAGTCGTTAAGGAGACAATAATGAAGATAAAACAGCCAAGTGTCACCGTCACAAAAGATCTGATATCCCAAAAACCAAATAATGAATTTATCGGCATACCGGTTTTTATCGGTTATACCCGACAACCCGGAAACGAAAGCACTAACGATAAAATCACCATCAAGTTAAACAGCCTGGCTGATTTTCCCCGAACATGGGATAAGTCAGGATTAATGTACTATTCAGTGCGCCACTTCTTTGAGAACGGCGGTCAACAAGTCTATGTGCTGTCACTAGGCAATGATGAGAATCGAAAAGATTTTCAATCAATTATCACCGCACTACAACAAGACTCAGTTACGAAAGCAATTTCCACAGAGAGCGAAATCACGTTGATTGTCGTGCCCGATATTGCCCACTTTAATGATCCCCGCGCCCAAAAAGACCTTTGGTTACAATTCTGGCAATCAGTACTCGATCTTTGCAAGAGTCGACGCGGTATCATGGGATTATTGGATGCCCCAGACAATCCCACATTAGCCGCTGAGTGTTTAAAACAGTTTTCTTCCGCTGATCGACAATGGGGCGCAGTATACTGGCCCCGGCTAAACAGCGCCTATCAGGATAACGAGCAAAATACTGTCGTGCTTTCACCTACCGCAGCGGTTGCTGCCATCATCCAGCGTAACGATAACCAAATGGCCGTCTGGAATGCACCCGCTAATGTCGCGTTAGCCAAAGTGATCAGCCCGATACGCGCTTATATTGAAGCCGATGACCTCTTTAATCCCAATGGCACTTCGTTGAATCTGGTCCGCAGCTTCCCCGGCAAAGGGATTAAAATCTGGGGATGCCGAACGTTAGAAAATACCCACGATTCCCCCTGGCGTTATATTCAGACCCGCCGTCTGGTTTCCTATATCGAAGCTTATATGACTCAACTTGGCCGAGCCTTCGTCTTTGAACCCAATAACGCTACCACCTGGATGAAGTTTAAAGGTCAGGCGTACAACTGGCTGCACCAGTTATGGTTAAAAGGCGGATTGCGGGGCACCCAGGAAGATCAGGCATTTGAGGTATTACTGGGTGTTAACGAGTCGATGAGTGAAGCAGATATGCTGGCCGGGAAAATGATCATGAAAATCAGGTTGGCGGTCTTAATTCCGGCGGAATTTATCGAACTGAGTCTGACATTTGACACCCGCACCGGTAACACCAGCGAAATTTAACCGGGAAAAATATGAATAATTTATACACCCCATCAGTGTCACACCGTTTTATCGCCAGTTTTCTGTTTAATAATATCCCCAGTCCGCTCGACATTGCTTTTCAGCGGATATCAAGTCTCAGCCGTGAGTTGCAAACCACCCAACTCAGTCAAGGTGGAGAAAACGCCAGAAATGTCTGGCTGGCCGAAAAAATCCACCATGGCCGTCTGCATCTGGAACGCGGCGTCATGACGGTGACACCACTCACTCTGATGTTTGATCGCGTCCTGCGGGGCGAAAAAGCGGTTTATGCCGATGTCGTCATCATGCTGCTGAATGAAAATTCAGTCCCCGTGGCAAGCTGGACGCTAAGTAACGCCCTGCCGGTTCGTTGGTCCACCGGCGACTTTGATGCCAATAGCAATGCCGTCTTGGTGAATTCCCTAGAATTACGTTATCAGGATATGCGCTGGTTAGGAGTGAAAGTATGACTGTCGAAATTAAAGAATTGATTATTCAGGCAAAAGTTACCGATTCCGCGAGTGACTTATTGTCCCCGCGAACATTAGCCCAGGAGGCGCTGGATAATGCCCGTCTGATTGAGATGGTAAAACAGGAGGTGTTAGACGCATTGCGTGAAGCAGGAGGCCGTTATGAGCTTAATTGAACGCGGCTTGTCCAAACTCACCCTGACTGCCTTCAAAGACCGGGAGGGGAAAATTTCCGTGGGAAGTTTACAGGCGATGTATAACCCCGATGCCATTCAACTCGATTATCAAACCCATTATCAACAGGATGAAAGTGTTAACCATACCAGAAAAAGTAGTCACTATGTGTCATCGCAACCGGCTGGCTTGTCATTAGTCCTGCTGTTTGATGCTTCCATGCCAGGCAATAATATCCCAGTTGAAACACAACTGACGACCCTGAAAGCCTTATGCGCCGTTGATGCCAGCACCCATGTGCCCCACTTCCTGAAAATCAAATGGGGCAAAATGCGCTGGGAAAACAAAGGCTATTTCGCTGGCCGGGCCAGTGGCCTTACCATTAATTACACCCTGTTTGACCGGGACGCCACCCCACTGCGAGCCAGTGCCACTTTATCTTTGGTTGCAGACGAAAGCTTTGTTATTCAGGCCACTGAGCAGCAGTTAAAATCACCACCGGTCACCGCAGTCAGTGTGACAGATATGCTCACCCTGCCGTTGATTGCCTTAGGCGCTGGCGCTTCTCTGGCAAGCGGCATTGATTATCTCTCCCTTGCCTGGCAAAACGATCTGGATAATCTTGATGACTTCACCCCAGGGCAAACACTGCAAGCACAGGAGAAGGCATGAAAATACCTGAGATAACCATTAAGATAAGCGGCAAAACCCTCAATCAATTTACGGCTATCAACCTGACAGTAAACCACTACATCAATGGTATTCCCTCGGTTAACATCACTCTGGGTATCGCCGGCGATGCTAACCATATTTTTGATGTCAAAGCACAAGCTGAACTGGCAAACTGCCGCCCCAATAATGAACTTATCGTACAGATCCAAAAAACCATATTGTTTAGAGGGATCATTGTTCGGCAAGCACTTAAGTTCAAAGGCCAGGACAGCCTGATGACCTTGACGGCAAAACATCCATTGCAAAAATTAACAGATGGCCTCCACTCACAGCTATTCAGCAAACAAAGTGATGAAGCGATTATCAAGAGGCTATTCAGTCAGGCCGGTATACAAACGACGATAAAACAGGCCCCTCAGCTCAAAACCGTGCATGAGCAAATGGTGCAATTTCGCTGTAATGACTGGACATTCTTAAAAAGCCGACTTATCGCCACTAATACCTGGCTGCTGCCCGGCAATGAAGTCGTTACACTGATAACACCTAAAGCGCTGAATCAATCAACTGTACATACGATCCATCAGAGCACCAACGATCAGGACATTGTACTGTTTGAAGCAAACTTGCAATGGGATAACCAGCGCAGCCCCAAAACGGTCAGTGTACAGTCCTGGGACATTACCCAACAAAAACTGTCTCAGACAATTCAGGTGAAGAATAGTGGGCTTGGCAGTAATAAACTAGCGGTAGACAGCATAACTACACTGACCAATAAAGACTGGCAATGGGTTTTTAACTATCCACTGGATAATGAGCAAGCTAAATATCTTGCTCAAGGCATTATGGATAACCTGCGAAGTGATAACGTCTCCGGTAGTTTTGAAGTCGAAGGTGATAGCCGCTATCAGCCGGGTGATGTCCTCGCGCTGAATGGCTTTGGACAGGGGATGGATGGTCAAGGGATTATCACCGGCGTGAGCCAGATAATTAATCAGCGGCAAGGCTGGCGTACCCGGTTAACCTTAGGTATGCCGCCAGATGCAGAACAGGCAGTTCCTCCGGTTAAAGAGTTGCATGTTGGTATTGTTGAAAAATACCAACCAGACAGCCAGTCACTGGGACGTATTCCGGTCAAGATACCGGCGTTAAACTTAACCAACAGTGTACTTTTTGCCCGCTTGGGTAAGCCTTATGCCAGCCATGAAAGCGGATTTTGCTTCTACCCTGAACCAGGAGATGAGGTGATTATCGGTTTCTTTGAATGCGATCCGCGCTTCCCGGTGATATTAGGTTCCATGCACAACCCGAAAAATAAAGCTCCGGTAGAACCCAGTGAAAAAAACCCAATGAAAACCTTAGTCATCAAACAAGGAGATCATCAACAGGCTTTAGTGTTCAATAATCAAGATAAAACTGTCGTGCTCAATAGCGGAAAAAACACGTTATCTCTGCAACAGAATAAAGATATCACGCTTAATTCAGCTAACAACCTCATCACCAATGCTCAGGAAATTAAAATACAGGCCGAAAAATCCCTGTCCGCCTCAGGAAAATCGGGTGTAGATATTAAAGGAGCAAAGATTAACTTAACACAATAATAAGGCAATGAAATGACAAACAAAATATTAGCCGATATTTATGGTCGGGGCTGGGCATTTCCGCCACAGTTTTTTATCAATGACAACCCGCCTGAAATACAATCTGGCGTCATTATGGCAGAAGGGGCAAAAAATGTCCGTCAGAGTATAAACATTCTTTTTCTGACGGAACCCGGTGAACGAATTATGCGTGAAGACTACGGCTGTGGTCTGAATGATTACCTGTTTGCCAATATCAGTGATGAATTGATGGCAGACATTCAAACCCGTATTGAAGAACGGGTATTACGCTATGAACCACGCGCAGAAATTACCGCGATTCAAGTGAACCAGAGAACAAACTTGCCCAACACTCTACATGTTCAGGTTACCTATGCGTTGAGAGGTAGCGACATCAACCAACAGATTGAAGGCGTCCTTGAAGTTAATGAAGGCCGGGTACAGGTGAGTTTATGAGTAAACAACTGGTGATTGATGGCGACAACCTGCTATTCGAACCGTTGTTTGGCAATCGGCAAGTCACAATTCTGGGACCTGCGACCATTCGAGGCAGCGGACACGCCAAAATCCAAGGCAAAAAAATCGTTATTGTGGGTGACGAAAAAAAAAGTACAGCTTCAAGCTCAATATATTACCCCTAGCCATCCGGTACCCGGCATGGGCATAGTCACCATTGCCCAGTTAGACGCGAACCAGCAGGTAAACTTTTGTCGTACTCCCGCCACGGCAATTGTTGTCGGGCAACAATTTATCGCCCGTTTTACCCCGACCCAACCTGCTAATAATCCGTCAACTGGCCCAGATCCAGATGTGACAACGCCGAGTATGGGCAAAGGCCGCTTTATTGCCAGCCAATATGCAGTCAGTGCCGGATAAATAACCTCTTCAACCCTACTTTTAAATAACAGGTGGAATAAATATGGGACAAGCCGAGTTAGATAATAAACTCTCTGCTATTGTGCCGGATACTGTATTTAAACTTGATGAAAGAAGTACACTGGATATTTTAAACTGGCTTAAAGCTTATACTGGAATAATTCCTTTCGATAAAGCTTATGCTGAAAAAATCCCTTTCGATCAAGAGAAAAAACAGTTCTGGGATAGTTTTTACTTTATTCAAGAAAATACTCCTGAAGAATTAGCGGATATTTATCAACATGCTAATAAAGCAGATGGCCTTTTACCGCCACATCAAGCTTTTGTTTTTGCTTTTTTAAAGTTATTAGAAACACCCAACCGATTATTAAATACATTCCCGGCCCGACACCGCGATCTTTATTACCGGGAATTACTGGGACTAAGCCCCAGAAAAGCCCAAGCGGATAGCGTTGCTTTAGGCATTACCTTAAATACAGATAACTCAGAATATCTTATCCCTAAAGGAACCCTGTTTGATGCCGGGCAGGATAGCGTCGGCAACCCATTACAATATACATCAGAAACAGATTTACTAGCGAATCAAGGGGAACTGACCGACCTGCGTTGGTATCGGAAAGATAAGGATAGCTGGCAATCGACAATACCTCTTAGCCTCTCAGATAACATTGCATTACCTGAAAATGGTATTCAACTTTTTAATCCAACAGCCAATGACGTACCGGTTCTATCCGGTTATCTGATTAAATCATCTTTATTTTCTATGCCCGCTGGAGAACGTCATATCACATTGACGCTGGAAAACGATTGGGAAGGTCAAGCGGGACATCTCACAGCTAAAATCAGTGCAGAAGATCACTGGTTATCGTTGTTGGCAGAACTTATCGACAAAAAAAATATTAAACTGGAATTATCATCCACGGCTGATCCTACCAGCCCGCCAGATAATCTTGATGGCATGACATTCGACATACCGGTATTAAAACTAGGTACGACTCAGAAACCCATGTTGCCCAAAATTACCGGGATTGAAATCAATATTAACGGCAACCGCAGTGTGCACTATGCCTCTGACGGTGGTATTGAGCAGACGGATACCGCCAGCTTCCCTTTTGGTCAATCACCGTCGCTGGGTTCTGGTTTTAATCTGGTTGCCCCAGAATGGTATGGCACTGAAAACGCAACATTGACGATGACTCCTCAATGGGTTGGCTTACCGACAAGCAGTTTTTCAACATGGTATGAAAAATATAATCCGAAACCTGCCAGTAATGGGGTGTTCGCAATACAAGGTTACTTAGTCACATCTCAAAAGAGAGACGCTCTCAATAACGCTGAATCTCAGTCATTATTTGGTGGAACAGGTGCCCCACAAGGGCAAAGCCTGACATTTACCTTGCCGGAGATGCATTATCCCCTCACAGACAGCCCATCGCCCAACGAATGGCCTGCATCCGTGCGCATAGAATTGGCCGAACAGGATTTTATGCACGCCCAGTACTGGCAAAATCCCACGGATAAAAATGTTCCTTATACGCCACAAATCAGTGCATTGCAGATTCAATTCAGCGCTAAAGCTAAACCTGAACAATTCACCGTTTACCCGCTGACGCCTTTTGGTTGGGCAAACACAAACGAAGATCCCCTTTCATTCACTAACGACGCACTCTATTTGGGTTTCACTAATGTGTTACCGGGACAAACTTTATCGCTATATTGGCAGTTAGAGGGCTTTAAAGCGCTCAATTTATCCTGGTTTTATCTCAATCAGAGCAACACTTGGAGTTCATTGGATAAGCTAGTTGACGACCAAACCCATAACCTGTTTGACCAAGGTATCTGGCGCACACTACTGCCACAGGACGCGTCAAATCAGGCAGCTCTGATGCCAACAGGACGATACTGGCTGAAAGCAGAAATAACCCATCAGGCTGAATCTCAGGATTACCCAAGAATTAAAGGCATACTGTACAACGCCGCCACCGCTACCTTAATCAATGCAGAACTCGTTGAAACTGACCACTTTATCAATGGATTACCCGCCGACAGTATTACACAACCGGTCAATGCGTTAGTTGCTATCGATAGTGTCAATCAGCCTTGGGTATCCTGGAACGGCCACCCGAAAGAGACAGAACAAGCCTTTATGACACGGGTTTCTACCCGATTGTCTCATCGTAACCGGGTACTGAGCTGGGATAACATTGTCACTTTATTGAAAGAACAATTCGTCAGCTTATTTGATGCTAAATACCCTTCCACGAGTCAGTTAACCAAAATTCCGGCCCCGGAAGAACAAAGATTAATTGTGATCCCAGACAGCCGTTACAAAAATAACGATGATGTACTACGCCCAACCTTGAGTCCGGCCCGGTTGGAAGAGATGGTTAAATGGATAAGTCAGTTAAGCAGTCCCTGGACAACGATTAAAATCGATAATCCCACCTACGTTAACGTTGATGTGAGTTATCAAGTAGCATTTATTTCCGGTGTTAACCCCGATTACGGCCATCATCAGTTACAACAGCAATTAAGCCGAATCTATATGCCGTGGGCAGAGGATACCGCCATCGGTGTGACACTAGGTAACCGCATTGATTACTACCAGTTATTAGCCACCATCCAACAATCCCCTCTGGTTGAACGGGTCACCAACTTAACGTTGAAAAAATCGTCCCAAACTGCAGGAGCAGTCGGCGACAGTGTAGAAGCTGCTGATAATGAAGTACTGATTTTGGTTTGGTCAGAAAATAGTTCCACTAATAAAGGAGCAGACAGTGAATAATCAAGACGCCCTGTTTCCCATCGTTAAAGACGATATCGCCTTTGAGACCTTACTCACTCAAGCTAAGACGGTCATTGAGCAACAGTCTGGGCAACTCTGGAACAATACCGAAGAAAATGATCCCGGTATTACCTTATTAGAAGCCTGTTGTTACGGCGCATCTGATCTCTCCTATCGCCATTCGCTAGCCCTGCGCGATTTGCTTACCCCCGAAAAACAAGAGCAGACACTGGGTGATGGCATTTTTCCAAAGGAATTCGGCCCACAACAAATGCTGACCTGTGGCCCGATCACTGCGGAAGATTATCGCCGGGCTTTACTGGACTTACATAGCAGCGACACCGACAATGAAACAAGTGAAGATTATTTTTTCTTTAATGATATCCAATTGATTCGTGAACCTGAAAATGAACGTTATCAGTACTGGTATAACAAAGAAAGCCGTGAATACAGTTTTATTCAAGAACAAGATCAAGAACGGCTAACACTAAGAGGAAACTATTGGCTTTATTTACTCCCCAGCAGGAAAACTCAGATCAATAATAAGCTAGATCAGGAAAAGCTCAATGATTTCCTAAACGATAACCGTAATCTGGGGGAATCCGTCAGTAAAATTATCTGGCTGCAACCCGTAGATTTCTTATTGCAGCTTGATATTGAACTTGATGATGATGTCAGTGATGTTGCTGATATATTTGCCCAAGTTTATATGACAACGGAACAAATGGTGCTTACAAGCCCATTACGTTATAGCACCCAAGCTATGATTGAACAAGGTTACAGTAATGAAGAGATATTTGAAGGCCCTTATTTACATCACGGTTGGATACCGGAATTATCGGCGGCTAAAGATTACACCAAGCCGACAGAATTAAAGCTCAGCCATCTGGCTAATCGTTTACTGGCTATTCCCGGAGTACAAAATATTACCCGATTGGCATTAGGCAAGCATGATGAAAACATTTCTCCGCTGGCGGACGATAGTTGGTCCTGGACAATCGCTCAAGGATACTATCCCAGGCTATGGGGTAACGATCCCTTAGACTTAATTTCCTCATCAGCAAGCCCACTCACTATTACCGCCAAAGGCGGAGTAAAAATCACTGTTTCTAAACAAGATATAGAGAACAAAATCATTGCAGAACCCAGGGCAACCGCATGAATGCTTAAATATTATTCAGATTAGAAAATCCTGCTTGTACGACTTGTTCCAGAAATTGCGTTTTCATCCAGGCTCGCATTCGTTTCTTTCTTATACTTAATTTGCTGCCTTCTGTTTTCAGCATATTCAAGGCAATTCGCCTCAATATCGCGATATTTTCCGCCGCATTTTCTCGATAAATCTGACAATCATCCTCATGAAACGTCGCATCCAATACCCAATGGAG